>NZ_BAAHFQ010000056.1:0-20243 GCF_054681715.1 Deferrisoma sp. | reverse complement strand
GTCTCCCTCGCCATGAGCCCACCAATGACTCGCCAACGTTCGTGTTTCCGCCGTTCATGGCGGCGCCGGGCTGAGTGCCGGCTGCAGCGTAAGCCGGATGCCGCACTCACGCACGGCCGGAACCAGGCCCCTTGCCGGGCCGAATCAGAAAACGTTAGCTGTGAAGGTAACTTGGTGTGAATCCGGCCGGGGGTGCTGCGTAGTACCGAAGCCTGCGACGGTGTTGCCGGTGGTGGGTGGGGAACGGGCTCCGGATCTCCATGCCCTCCGTGTCCTCCGTGGTTCGACTCCTCCCAGCCGGCGCTCCCGGTACGTTCCGCCGACCATCTTGAGGCCGGGCACGCCGGGGTGCTATCTTGCCGGGCCCGTGCCCGGGTGGTGGAACAGGTAGACACAAGGGACTTAAAATCCCTAGGGCTTCGGCCCGTGCGGGTTCGATTCCCGCCCCGGGCACCACATCTCGGCCGGCGGCTGGGCGGCAAGAGCCAAACCGAGCGCCGACGGCGCGTTTCCCCTAGGGCCTGGGGGAGGTCTCACGCCACCAGGTCGAGGGCGTCGGCGGGGTCGGGCTCCGCGGTTTCCCCCTTCGCCCACTCCTCCAGGAGCCTTCGGGCCAGATCCACCGTCTGACGCGCGACGTCCGGAAGCTCCCCGCCGAACGCGATCCGGGCCTCCTCGTAGCCCCGCTCCATCGCCCGGATCATCTTCGCCGCGTGTTCGCCCCGGTCGCCGCCCCGGTAGAGCCCCACGCCGAAGTCCCGGAGCCGACCCGCCGTGGCCTCGACGCTCCACTCGCCGGCCAGCGCGCCCTCGGGGCCCTCCAGGGTGATCCGGACCGACTGTTCCACCTCCACGTACGAGGCCGCGCCCCGGCCCCCCTTCGGGAGGACGCCGGGGACGAGATCCCGGGGGCGGAGGGCCTCGCCCTTGCGCAGGGCCTTCACGAACCGGTGGAGGATCTTGCGGAACCCCTCCACGGCCCGGTCGGACTCGGCCAACAGACGCTCCCAGTCCGCGGGCCGCCTGAGCCGGCCCCGGCCCGCGAGCGCGCCTCGCCGGTCGTAGGTGAGGGCGTGGAGCGAGATGTCCCGCTCCAGGGTCAGGCGGTATTCCTGCCCCTGTTCGTCGGTGAACGAGAGGTCGAGCCGTTGGGTGCGCTCGATCGAGAGTTCGCGCAGGAGCGCGGGGCCCCCGGAGAATCCGGAAGGGCCCGGGCAGCAGGGGGTCGTGGCGGTCAACATGGCGGCACCTCCCTCCGTGGAGTGTCTGGTCCCCTCATCGGCCAACGGAGAACCGTTCTTGAGAGGCGAAGGGACCGAAGGCCGGCGGTGGGGGACTGCGCCGCGTCACTCCAGCCCGTACTGCTTGACCTTCCGGTAGAGGGTTTTCCGGTCGATGCCGAGGATCTCGGCGGCCCGGGTCTTCTGGCCGTCGCAGGCCCGGAGCACCAGGGCGATGTGGTCGCGCTCCAGCTCCTCCAGGGTGGGGAAGCGCTTCCGGTGGTTGGGCTGGTTCTTAAGGAGGTAGGCGGGCAGGCTCGAGGGCCGCAGCACGTCCGATTCTTCGAGGAGCACGGCCCGCTGCACGATGTTCTCGAGCTCCCGGATGTTCCCGGGAAAGTTGTACGACGAAAGCACCGAGAGGAACCCGGGGGAGATCTCGCGAAACCGTTTGTGGACCTTGGGGGCGTGTTTGGCCACGAAATGGCGCACGAGCTCCGGCAGGTCCTCCATGCGCTCCCGAAGCGGGGGCAGGTGGATGGGGAACACGGCGAGGCGGTAGTAGAGGTCCTGGCGGAACCGGCCGGCGGCCACCTCGGCCTCGAGGTCGGCGTTGGTGGCCGCGATGATCCGCACGTCCACCTTGCGGGCCGTGACCCCGCCCACCGGTTTCACCTCCCGCTCCTGGAGCACCCTGAGCAGCTTGGCCTGGGTCTCCGGGCCCAGGTTCCCCACCTCGTCCAGGAAGAAGGTGCCCCCGTTGGCGAGCTCCAGGAGCCCCCGCTTGGGGGCGTGGGCGCCGGTGAACGCGCCCTTCACGTGGCCGAACAGTTCGCTTTCCAGAAGGGGGCCGGCCAGGGCCGAGCAATCCACCGCCACGAACTCCCGGTCCTTGCGGGCCGAGAGCTCGTAGATCATCCGGGCCACCACCTCCTTGCCGGTGCCGCTCTCCCCGGTGATGAGCACGCTCGTGTCGGTGGCCGCCACCTTCTCGATGAGCGCGTTCACCTCGCGCATCCGGGGGCTCGCCCCGATCACGTAGCGGTCGGTGCGGGCCTGGAGCTGGCGGCGCAGTTGCTCGTTTTCGAACCGCAGCCGCCGGCGCTCCTCGGCTCGGGCCGTGGTGATCCGCACCTCCTGGGGGCTGAAGGGCTTGGGCAGGTAGTCGTAGGCCCCGAGGCGGAAGGCCTTGAGCACGTTGTCGATGGAGGGGTACCCGGTGATGATCACCACGATGACCTCGGGGTCGAGGTCGCGCATCCGGGCCAGCACCTCCATTCCGTCGAGCCCCGGCATCTTGAGGTCGAGGAACACGAGATCGAAGTCGCCCTGGCGGAAGCAGTCGAGCGCGCTCGCCCCGTCGTTGCACACCTCGGCCTCGTGGCCCATGCGCCGGAGCGTTTTGGCCAGGCCCTCCCGGATCGAGCGCTCGTCGTCCACGATCAGGGCTCGCACCGTTCCTCCTCCGGCACCGGGAACACCACCGTGAACGTGGTCCCCTTCCCGGGCTCCGAGTCCACCCGGATGTCGCCGCCGTGCATCCGCATGATGTTGTACGAGAGGCTAAGCCCAAGCCCCGTGCCCTTCCCGGGCTCCTTGGTGGTGAAGAACGGCTCGAAGATCCGCTGCCGCACCCCCGGCGGCATGCCGGGGCCGGTGTCGGTGAAGGCGACCCACACGGTCCCCCGATCCGGGTCGCACCCGGAGCGAAGCGCGAGCTCCCCCTCCCCGTCCATGGCGTCCACGGCGTTCGTGATGATGTTCGTGAACACCTGCTTGATCTGACTCGGGTTCCCCACCACCAGCGGCAGATCCCCGGCCAGGTCCCGGCGCACCCGGATGTTGTGGAACAGCGCCTTCCCCCCGAGGAGCTCCAGGCACTGCTCGAGGGCCGCGTTCAGGTCCACCGGCTCCTGGTAGCGCCGCCTTTGGTGGGCGAAGTCCAGAAGCGAGTTGACGATCTCCTTGCACCGGCGGGCTTCCTGGACGATGCGGTCCACGTCGCCGCGGCGGGGGTCCGAAAAATCCAGGTCCTCCAGGAGAAGCCCCCCAAAGAGGAGGATGCCCCCGAGGGGGTTGTTGATCTCGTGGGCCACCCCGGCCGCGAGCTTGCCCAGGGAGGCCATCTTGTCGGCGTGGATGAGCTGCATCTGCACCTCCTCCAGCCGCCGCTCCAGCTCCATCACGTGGCGCAGATCGTGGATGAAGCTCACCGTGCCGGTCTCCCGCCCCCTTTCGTCCCGCAGGAGATGCACGGTGAGCCACACGGGCACCCGCTCGCGGCTCTTGGTGATCAGGATCGCCTCGTAGCGCTCCAGGACCCCGGGCCCGCCGTGCTCGGGGCTTCGGGCCCGCTCCATCACCTCCCGGGCGGCGTTTCCCTCGTAGAACTCCTGGATGTACCGCCGGCCCACCACCTCGGCGGCCGAAAACCCCAGGAGCGCCTCGGCGCCCCGGTTGAACCGGGTGATCACGCCCCGCTCGTCGGTCACCACCACCGGATGGGGCGACCCCTCCACCACCTGCCGCAGGCGCGACAGGGCCACGGCCAGCTCCCGCTCGTTCTCCCGGTGGGCCGTCACGTCCCACAGGTACAGCACCCCCAACCGCCGCTTTTCCGACACGGGCACGAGCGCCACCTGCCCCTCCAGATGGCGGCGGGGCCGAAGGGGCACCTCGGCCTCCAGGCTCACCGGCACCGGCTGCCCCGATTCGACCGCCCGGCTGGCGGCCGCCGACAGCACCGACCTTGCGCCCCGCCCCAAAACCGCCGTCACCCGCGCGTCCAGGAGCTGTGCCGGCGTCGTCCCGACGAACTCGCAAAACGCCGGATTCGCGTACCGGATCCTGCGGCCGGCCGGGGTGAACGCGGCCACCCCCACCGGAGCCCGATCCCACAGCTCGGCGAGATACCGGTTCCAGGCGGCCTGTCGTTGCCGGGGGGAATCCGTCATGGGCGAGGCAACCGGGAGAAAAGGCTAAAGGGTTGAATTCGGGGTTTCCGTCCGCTGCTGGCGGCCCACCGGCCGCCCACCGACGGCTCTGGGCCGAAGAAAGCACATAGAACCTTGTTTGTCAATCACAAGGAATCTTGCCGAAAAAGCCGGGGCGGGTCATTCCAGCTCCTCGCGGGCTGCCGCGTGGGCGGCGCGAAGAGGCTCGGGAACGCGGTAACGGGGCGAAACGCGAAGAACGAGCGCCACGGCCGGGTCGAGGGCGATGCCCCAGCCCACCGACACAAAAACCGGTTTGACTCCTGCACGGGTACGGACCGCGGCGCCCACCACCTCCCCCCGGTCCAGGAGGGGAGCCCGGCTCCCCCTCGCCCCGGGAAGGGGCGCGTGGTGGCCGACCAGGAGGTCCTTCGCCACCCCCACGGTCGGGAGGCCGGCGGCCTCCCCCACCACGCAGGCGAGCCCGCGGCGTTCCGGGTGGGCCCTGCCATGACCGTCCACCAGGAGGAGGTCGGGCGGGTTCGAAAGGCCCGCGAGCGCCCGCAGGATCGGCCCCGCCTCCCGGAGGGCCAACCGGCCGGGGACATAGGGGGCCTCCACCGGGCCGACCCAGGCCGAAACCCCGGCCACGGTGAGCGCCGGAACCTCCAGCACCGCCACCGCCGCGGCACATCTCCCGCCCACGGGGTCGTAGGCGCAGTCGGCGCCGGCGATTCTCACGCCCCTTCCACCACCTCGGGCCGCGCCTCCCGGTCGAAGGGATTCGTGCGCACGGCGAACGAGAACAGGTACGGGTACGCCGTCTCCAGGTGTTCCACGTACCGAATCCAGCGCCTTGCCAGAAGCGGGTACACCCTGCGGGCGTCGAAGGTCAGATGCTGCCGGTCCGGCGGCGTCAGCGACGAGAGATCCCGGCGGGTGAGAAGCTCCTCACGCAGGTGGAGCACCGCCCGCAGGAGCTCGGCGAACTCGCCCCGTTCGGAGAGGTTGGGGTTCTCGTACAGACGCAGGAGCAACTCGCCCCGCTCCCGGAGGAAAGCGGCGAGCCCCTCGAGGTCGAGCCGTTCCGAATCCAGCAGGAACTCGTGGCTCCCCAGGCGCCGCTCCAGGGCGTCGAAGTCCTCCCGGGCCCGGTCCGGCCGCACCCGCGGCGGCGCCGCCGCGAGCACCGGGTCGGCCGCCGCGAGGCGGCGGAGCAACTCCGCCCCCACCTCGCTGAAGAACACGCCGACCACCATCTCCACCCGTTGTCGCCGCTCCCGCTCGGCCCGGCGGGCTACGAGCATCTCGGTGGCGGTCGCAACGACACCGAGGAAGGTGCTAACCCCCCCGAGAATCAGCACCACGGCGAGGAACTTGCCCGCCGGGGTGGTGGGGTGCAGATCCCCGTATCCCACGGTTGCCACCGTGATCACCGTGAGGTACAGGGCATCCAGGGGGTGCATCCCCTCCAGGCCCATGAACCCCAGCGTCCCCAGGGCGAGCACCCCGGCCAGCGCGAGGCACAGGAGCCAGAAACCGCTGCCCCTCCCCGCCCGGGTTCGCCCCGGCCCCGACGTGGCTCACCCCGCCATCCAGTCGCGCACCTTGGCCTCGTAGGCCGCAAGCTCCCGGGCCACGGCCGCGGTGTCGGGGCCCTCCACCACCAGGTGGACCACCGGCCGGTAGGGATCGGGCAGGAGGAGCACGCTGGTCTCCCCCAGGAGCACCTGCACCCCGTCCACGAAGCTCGCCTCCTTGTCCACGCTGTCCTCGCTCATCCGGCGCATGACCCGCCCCTTGAGCTCGTGGGGACACGGGATCTGCCGGCGTTCGTAGGCGTAGGGGGGCAGGCCGTCCAAAACCTCCGAGGCGTCGGCCCCGGCCCGGGCCAGGAGCTCCAGCACCTTGGCCGCCGCGAACATGGCGTCGGGGGCGTGGAGGAACTTGGGGAACGCGTATTTCCCATCGGCCTCGGAGACGAAATCGCAGTCCATGAGCTCCGAGGTCCGAAGGCTCGTGGTCTTGCCCCGGGTGATCCGCAGCGTCGGTTCCAGCTCGTCGAGCACCCGGGGGGCCGTGACCGGCAGGAACACCCGCGCCCCTTCGGGCTGGCACCGGGCCAGGAGCCGAAGGATCAGGAGCAACAGTTCGTGGTCCTGGCGAACCCGTCCCTGGTCGTCCACGAGCTTGAGGTTCTGGCCTCCGGGGGATACGTAAAAGCCCACGTCGGCGTGCAGGGCCCCCACGATGTCCTCGGTCTGTTTGAGGATCCGGTCCAGGTCGTACATGCGGCGGGTCAGCCGCCGCTCGTCGGGGTAGGCGTTCAACACCACGGTGCGGCACCCCAGGGCGTTCAGGAGCGGGGGCAGGTACTCGCCGGTGGTGCCGTTGTCGAGGTCGACCACCACCCGGAACCGCCGAGCCCGGATGGCGTCGGCATCCAACTCCCGCAGAAACCCCTCCCGGTAGAACGCGTCGATTCCGGCGAGCTCCCGGATCGCCCCCACCTCCGCATGGTCCACCCGGCGGAAGTTCTCCTTAAAAAAGATGCGCTCGATGGACTTCTCGAGGCTGGTGTCGATGCGGTTGCCGGCCTCGTCGTAGAACACGATCTGGGCGCTTCGGCTGTCGCTCGGGCTCTGCTGGAAGTACGCGCCGGCCACCTCCCCGAAGCTCGCCAACTTGTACCGGGTCACGGGAACGGGGACCATCTTGACGTCGTGCACGTCCACCCCGGTGGACAGGATGCCCCCGAGGAAGGCGCGCTTGAGCATCCGGCTCGCCCGCAGGTAGTCCCGGCCCACCAGGATGGCGGTGTTGGGCCGCAGAATCGTGCCCAGGGCGGCGCCCAGCTTGGCCGCGAACTCGGGGGAGAGTTCGATGTTGGTCCGGCCCTCCACGGCACCGGCCTCGAACACCGATTTCTTCCACTTGTCGCCCCACACGAGGTTGGCCGAGAGCACGGCCCCGGCCTCCACCTTTTTCTCGGGCCACACCATGAGATCGCGCTCGAACGACGCCCGATCCCCGATTTCGGTGCCCTCGGCCACCACGGCCCCCTTCTCGATCCGCACCGCCTCGCCGACCCGTACCCGGTCGCACAGGACGGCCCGGTGGATCCGGGCGCCGGGGCCCACCCGCACCTCCCGCCACAACACCGAGGACGAGAGCTCCGCGCCGTCCCCGAGACGGCACCCGGGCCCCACCACCGCGTTCTCGAGCGCCACCCCGGTGCCGAGCTCCACCCCCGGCCCCAACACCACCCGGCCCCGCACCCGCAGGCCCTCGGGCGGGGAGAACGCCCCGTCCTCGACCCACAGCTCCCCCTCGTCGGTCTCGAGCCGCCGGCCCGGGAGGGTCAGCGCCACCCTTCCGGCCAAGACGTCCGCCGTGGCCTCCCGGTAGGCGTCGGGGTCGCCCACGTCGCGCCAGTACCCCTTGGCGGCATATCCGTAAATGGCGATGTTGTCCCGGAGGAACGACGGGAACAGATCCTTCGAGAAATCAAACGGTCGGCCCCGGGGGATGCGGCCCAGCACCTCGGGTTCGAGCACGTAAATCCCGGTGTTCACCGTGTCGCTGAACACCTCGCCCCAACCGGGCTTTTCCAGGAACCGGAGGATCCGGCCGTCGGCGTCGGTGATGACCACCCCGAACTGCAGCGGGTTGGGAACGCTCGTGAGCGTGATCGTGACCGGGGTGCGTTTCTCCCGGTGGAACCGGACGATCGCCTCCAGATCGAAATCGGTGATCACGTCCCCCGAGAGCACGAGAAACGTCTCGTCCAGATGCTCCTCGGCCCATTTGACCGCGCCGGCGGTGCCGTAGTCGTCGTCGGGAAGCACGTAGGTGAGGTTCAATCCGAACCGCGACCCGTCCCCGAAGTAGTCCCGGATCACCTCGGGCATGTAGTAGAGGAGCACCACGACCTCGCGCACTCCTACCGAGCGCACCCGTTCCAGGATGTGCTCCATCATCGGGCGGTTCACGAGCGGCACCATGGGCTTGGGCAGGCTGTGGGTCAGGGGTTGGATGCGGGTTCCGAACCCGCCGGCCATCAACACCGCTTTCATGAATGCCTCCTTCGCCGGTCCCACGGCAAAGAAAAGCCCGGACGAACCGGGCCTCTTCTCCTTCCGTTCCGTCTCCCCTACTGGTCGTGTGCGCCCCCGTACCGGCGCTCCAGCACCCGGGCGAGCTCGGCCTTGAGCTCGTCGAGGCTCCCCGACTTCACCACATACCCGTCGGCGAGCCAGGCCGAGTAGTCCGTCTTGAACGAACTGTACGCCGTGGAGAGCACCACCGGCAGGTCCCGACGGGTGCGGGCCAGCTCCTGGAGGAACTGGAGCCCGCTCTCGCCCCGGAGCTTGATGTCGAGGATCACCGCGTGCACCTCGTTCTTTTCGAGGATCTCCCGGGCCTGCTCGGTGGTGGCCGCGCACAGCACCCGGTACCCCGCCTCCTCGAGTTCCTCCCGGTAGAGGATCCGGATGCTCTCCTCGTCGTCCAGCACCAGCACGGTGTACATGGGCACTCCTCCCCAGTTTGAAAGTCCCGCCATCTTAGCATCCCGCCACCCGGCGTCAACCGCGGAGGGGCCGACCGGAAAGGGTAAAGTCTTCCGCACGGCGGTACGAAAAGAGGAACATCCCAACCTCGGCCCGGAGGAGTGAGGTGTCCGAACCCATCCTTTCCGCAGACGCGATTCCCCCGGCCCTGGCGCCGGCGGCCCTGGCGCTCCTGGCGGAGATCGCCCGAAGGATCCCGCCGTTTCTTGGCCCGCCTCCGAGGATCGCCCCCCCCGAACGGCGGGATCCCGAGGCCGTGACCGAAGCCCTCCGGGCGTTCCTGGCCTGGCTCGAGTCGGCGCCCACCCAGTGGGGGAGCCGCATCGAGGAACTGGAGTCCCTGTTCCAGGAGATGGCGGCCGCCGTCCACGAGCTCGACGGCCGGGTGCGCCGACTGACCCAGCACGCCCGGGCCTACGCCGCCGAGCAGGAGACGCTTTCCGTCAGCCTTTCCGAAGCCCTGGATCAACTCGGTCCCTCACACGCGGCGGACCCCGTGGTGCCGACTTGCCGCCGGATCCTCGAGGCCCTCCGGGCCGAGGCCCGGAGGGAGCGGGACGGGGCCCGCCAACTGGGCGAGGAGGCCTCGGAGGTCCGGACCGTGCTCACCAAACTGGCCGACCGCCTGGACAAGGTCGAGCAGAAGGCCCGGGCCCTTCGGTCCCAAAGCCTCCGTGACCCCCTGACCGGGCTGTGGAACCGGGGGGCCTGGGACGACCGGCTGGCCGAGGAGGCGGCCCGGGCCCGGAGGTACGGCCAGCCCTTCTCCGTGATCCTCTGGGACGTGGACCGGTTCAAGGAGGTCAACGACCGGCACGGCCACCTGGCCGGAGACATGGTCCTCCAGGCCCTGGCCGGGCGCACCCTCCAGGCGCTCCGCCGCAGCGACTTTGTGGCCCGGTACGGCGGCGAGGAGTTCGCCGTGCTCCTCCCCCACACCGAGGAGGCGGCGGCCCGGATCGTGGCCGAGAAGATCCGGCGGCTTGGTGCGGAAAAGGACGTGGCCACACGGGCGGGCCCGGTCCGGGTGACCCTGAGCGCGGGGGTGGCCACCTGGGCCCCGGGGGAGGAGGCCTTGGAACTCCTGGACCGCGCGGACCAGGCCCTGTACCGGGCCAAGGAGGGCGGTCGAAACCGGGTCGAGGTGGCCCCGCCGCCCGGCCGGGAGAAAAAGGCGGCCGTCTCGGCTTGACAGCCGCGCCCGGGTCGGGTATAAAGCGCGTCTCATTCGCGCTGGGGGATCGTCTAATGGTAGGACAGCGGACTCTGGATCCGCGAGTGAGGGTTCGAATCCTTCTCCCCCAGCCAATCGGATCGAACGAAACGGTCCCGTCGTCTAGCCAGGCCTAGGACACCGGCCTCTCACGTCGGCGACACGGGTTCAAATCCCGTCGGGACCGCCATTTCGCCAAACCCCGGCGTCGCCATCGGCGCCGGGGTTTTCTCTTTCCGCACCGGAGAGGAGGGATGTCTCGTTCCTCGATCGTTCGGTTCCTCGACGGTTCCGGCGGCGTGCTGGCCGCCGGGGGGGCACTCCTCGCCACGGGTGCCGCCTACGGGGCGGCGCTGGCCTGGACCCAGCGCGCCCTGGCGGTTCCCGTGGGGGGACTCGACCCGGCCGAGGTGCCGTTCCGGCTCCTCCTGGTGGGGCACCTCCTGGGCGGCCTCGGGGCCGTGGCCGCGGCCCACCTGGGCGCCACGTTCGTGCTCTGGCTGATGGCCCGGGCCGCAGGCGGACCCGGCGGGTTCGGCCGCCTGTACCGGGCCGGGGCGGTGCTCCTCCTCGCGGGGCTCCCGGCCCTGCCGGCCGTGGCCCACCGTGCCCTGGCCCCGGGGCACCCCCTCGGGCCCGGGCTCGCCCTTCCCGCCGCCGCGGCGGCCCTCGCGCTCGTGGCCGGCGCGTTTGCCGCGTTCCGGCTCACCCAGGGCTTCGGCCCCGGCCGGGCCGCTGCGGCCACGGCCCTGGCCACCGTGTTCGCCGGGGCCCTGGCGCTCCTCTGACCCCCTGCCACCCGTCCGACGAGGGAACCGCCATGTCCGGACCCAACGACGTCCTGCCGGAACACCTCCGCCCCACCGCGATCCTCGACGCCGACCACCCCCGGGTCGTCGCGTTCGCGCGTGCGGCCGCGGAAGGCCGCGAAGACCCCGCGGACCGGGCCGTGGCCCTCTACTACGCCGTGCGCGACCGGATCTGGTACGACCCCTACGCGCCGTTTTACAAACCCGAGCACTACCGGGCGAGCCGGGTCATCGAGGCGGGCCGGGGCTACTGCGTGCAGAAGGCCGCGGTGATGATCGCCTGCGCCCGGGCCCTGGGCATCCCCGCGCGGGTGTCGTTCGCCACGGTGCGAAACCACCTGGCCACCCGCCAACTCCTGGAATACCTGGGCTCGGACCTCTTCGTGTACCACGGGGTGGTGGAGATCTTCCTGGAGGGCCGATGGGTGAAGGCGACCCCGGCGTTCAACCGGGAGCTGTGCGAGCGCCACGGCGTGGACCCGCTGGAGTTCGACGGCCGGCACGACTCGATCTTCCAGCCTTACAACCGCGAGAACCGGCGGTTCATGGAGTATGTGGCCTTCCACGGCACCCACGCCGACATCCCCGTGGACGAGATCCTCGCGGCCTGGAGGGGCACCTACGGAACCGAGCGGGTGGACGCCTGGATCCGGATGCACGAGACCAAGGGTTCGGCCCGGCCCCGGGACTTCCTGAGCGAGGACGTGGTCAGCGACTGACCCCGAACCGGGCCAGGCGCCTGAGGGCCCGCACCTTGTCCGACCGGTCCACCCGGGAGCGGTCCACGGCCCGGCGCAGCACCTCGATCGTGCGGTCGTAGGTTTCCCGGTCCACCGGGTAGGGCGTCCGATCCTTGCCCCCGTGGGCGAAGCTGAACCGGGCCGGGTCCCGGGTGCTCGCGGGGGTGCCGTACACGAGCTCGGCCGTGAGCGCGAGCGCCCGCAGAGTCTTGGCCCCCACCCCCGGAAGCCCCAGGAGTTCCTCGAAATCCCCCGGGGCCCGCTCGTAGGTTTCCAGAAGGATCTTCCGCAGGTACCGGGGGTTCACGTCGGCCAGGCTCACGGGGTGGCGCCGGGGGAGGGTGAGGTCCCCGGCCCGGGCCACCGCGTCGAACACGGCGTCCGGTTCCCGGGCCAGGGCCACCGACGCCTCCTGCACGGGTTCGCTCTCCCGCGCCACCAGGTTCAGGGTGGGGCTCGCCGCCTCGGCGCACACCGCGGCGTGGGGCTCCACCGTGAACGACCCGAGCCCCTGCCCGAGCCAGTGGTACCGCCGGGCCGTTCGGGTCTCCGGCCGCATGCCCTGCTGCACCACGCACCACTCCCCGGCCCGGGTGAAGAAGAACGCGTGGTGGTAGATCTGGTGCCCGTCCTGCACCGCGGCCGAGTCCACCTTGGCCGAAAGGCGGCTCGCCCGCACGAGCCCCGCCGGGTCGAGCCCGATCCGCCCGCAGGCCGCCTCGATCTCGGCCGGGGTGCGCCGCGACACCCTTCCCTTGCCGCCGGCCGCGAACAACCCCAGGTCGGGGCCCGCGTCGAGCAACGCCTCCTTGACCGCCCCGCACACCGTGGTGGTGACCCCGCTCGAGTGCCAGTCGAACCCGAGCACGCAGCCGAAGGCCTGAAACCAGAAGGGGTCCGACAGCCGCCGCAGCACCTCGGCCGGGCCGTGCTCCTCCACCAGAAGCCGCACGATCTCCCGGGCGAGTCGCACCATGCGCTCGAAGAGCCACCGGGGGGCTCGGCCTCCGTGGAGGGGAAGTTGGGCCGTTCCGGTGCGCATGGGTTTAGCGTCTTCGGTCCTTGCCGGGCAGGGTCATCGCGGTCGTTCCCCAACGGTTCCCTTGCGCGGGATGCCGGACCCCCGTACCTTTTGGGGCGCTCCGCGGTATCGCGGGATCATCCCCACGGGAGGTGGTTATGCTGCGCCGACGAGTGGCCCCGTTCGTGATCCTGGTCGTCGCCCTGGCGGGACCGGCGGCTGCCCAGCGCATCCAGGTCACCAACTACGGAGAGATGGAGCCCGTGTTGTTCCCCCACTCGGAGCACGCCGAGCGGTTCCACTGCGACACCTGCCACCACCCCGAGCGCTCCGAGGGGGCCCACCGGTGCGGGGCCTGCCACCGGGCGACCCCCGAGGGGGGAACCCCATCGCTGGAACAGGCGGCCCACGGCGAGGGAGACATCACCGGCAAGTGCAGGCCGTGCCACTTCGGCCCGAAAGCGAAAAAGGCGCTGGAGTGCGAGGATTGCCACAGCGGATGAGGCCGTACGCGACCGGCCGCCGGCCTAGTTTCGCAGGTGCGCGCTCGAGGCGAGATCCACGGGCTTTTCCGGCTTCTCCGGTAGCACCCACGGCAGGGCCACCAAGAACTCGATCCGCAGCGCGGGGCGGCCCGCCCAGGGCGGGGCGGGCGCGAGCCAGGCACGGATCGCGGCGTGAAGGTGGGGCGCCACCCGTTCGAACACGTCGGTGGCCGCGGTGGCGAAGGGAAACCCCCGGTAGGGCCGCCCCCCCACCACCTCCCCCGCACAGGCGTAGAACCCGGCGTAGAGATGCAACCCGGTCTCGAGCGGGGTGACCCACCGGACCTCCGTTTCCTTTCTCCCGTCGATCCCCAGGGACGCGAGGATGGCCCGGAACTCCGGGCCGTACCCGGCCGGACGCGCGGCGTCGAAGTTCCGGCACGCCGGACACCCGCACCGGGCGGCGAACCCGGCCGGGATCGTCCGGTACAGGGCCCGGGTGGCGGTCGGGTCGGCCGCCACCTCCCACGCCAGGATCCTGCGCCGGACGATCATGGCGACGGGCTCACCCGGAACCGCCCCTGGGGACGGTGCGGAAGCCGCACCCGCGCCCGCAGATGGATGCGATCCCCCGATCCGCCCGACGCCTTGAGGCCCCAGCGCACGGCCCCCTCCTCCGCCGCCGGGCCGGCCTGGGCCGGGAGGACCACCAGGGCCCGGCTCGTGGGCGCCACCACCCGCACCTCGCGGCCCCGAACGCCCCGTCCCTCCACCTGCTCCAGGGCGCCCAGGAGGAGCTCGGGCCACCGGGCAAGCCCGGCGGCGCCCTCCCCCTCGAGGAGAATCCGGTTCCCGTCGCGGCGGAACGTCAGGCGCCACTCCGCCTCGGCCGCGTCGCTGCGGACCCGTTCGGCCACGTCCCGGAGGCCCACCCCCCACTCCTCGAGGAGGCGCTGGGTCACGTACTGCACATGGTCCGGACACAGGGCCAGGAGCACGATCGGAAGGCCCCCCGAGCGCTCCCAGACGAGGGCGTCCCCCGGGTCGGCCACCGGGGCCTCCCGCAGCACCACGGGCTTACCGCAAAAGCACCGGTAGGGCCGGGGCGGGCGGCCGAGCTCGACCCGGAGATCGGCCCAAAACCCCTCCCACCCCTCCGGGTCGTCCCGGAACCAATCCGCCCAGGCGCCGAGATCGAGCAGGAAGGTGCGGCCCGTGTCCGGATGGCGGATCCGGACCTGGCCCTCGCCGACCTCCGCCTCGAGGCCGCCCCGGTGGCCCTCGACCCACCGGGCCAGCCCGGCCTGGGCCCCCAGCGCCTCCCACGCCCGGGCCGCGGCTAGCGCCGCGGCGCCCTCGGGCCCCAGGGCCTCCACGGCCGCCCGGAACCGCCACTCCCCGGCATCCACCCACACCTCGGCCGCGCCCGACCCGACCCGGAATCCCCCCTCGTCCCGGCGAACCGCGCTTCCCGGGATCCGCCGGAGGGCCGCGGCGAGGGCCCGGTCAATCGCGGCCGGTTCCACCCGGACCCAGGCCACCCGCCCCGCCCTCACCGGGGTCAGGGGTTCGGCCGGGACCCAGTCGTCCCACGTGACCTCGGGGGCCCAGGGGGAGGCCGGGTCCCAGGGGTGTGCCCGCACCCAGCCGGGCCCCGGGGCCGCCCCCAAAGGGGCCCACCGCACCTCCACGGGCGCCGACCGGCCCGCGAGGGCGTCGGTGAGCCTCACCCGGAACCGGGCCACCGCCGCCAGCGCGGAAGCGTAGGGGTCTTCGGGGGCCGCCTCCAGGAACCGGCCGGCCACCTCCGCCGCTCCGTCCGGCCGGCCGGCGGCCCACTCATCCCAGGCCCAGCCCCAGTACACGTCCCGCAAGAACGCGGCGCGGTCCTCCAACCCCGAGGCCGCCGGCGACCGGAGCACCTCGGCGGCCTCGGGGTACCGCCCGAGATCGTAGAGGCACTCGGCCCTGAGCCACGCGGCGTCGGCCGCGATCTCCGAGTCGGCGGGGATCTCCCGCAGATACGACAGGGCCTCGTCGAAGAGCCCCGCGTCGTGGGCGTCCCAGGCGAGGTTCAGCCACCCCCGGTCGGCCGAGGCGGCGGCCGCGGCGGGGCGGGGGACGACGGCCGTCACAAGGAACAGGAAAAGGGCGAACCCACGCAAGGCGGTCTGGTCCCTCACTCCGGGTATCCGGGAGGGGGGAGCCTTGGCGCACTCCCCCTCCCGCGGGCGGTCCACGCGGGTATTGTAGGGCACGCACCGCCGGGAGCCCAACCCCGGAGTCACGTCCGGGGGCGGACGAGGCGCTTGGGGTCGAGGAGCCGCTCGAGCTCGGCCTCGTCCCCGAGCCCCATCTCGGCCGCGGCCCGGGCGATCGGAATCCCCCGGCGCAGGGCCTCGTGGGCCACCCGGGCCGCCGCTTCGTACCCCACCCGCTCGGCCAGGGGGGTCACGAGCGACGGGCTCGCGGCCGCGAGCTCCCGGCACCGGGCCCGGTTCGCCTCGAGGCCGGCCACGCACCGCCGGGCCAGCACCCGGCAGGCCCCGGCCAGGAGCGCCACGGACTCCAGGAGATTTCGGGCGATCAGGGGCATCATGAGGTTGAGCTCGAGCACCCCGCCCATGCCCCCCTGGGCCACTACGAGGTCGTTTCCCACCACCTGGGCCGCGGCCTGGGTGACGGCCTCGGGCACCACCGGGTTCACCTTTCCCGGCATGATCGACGAGCCCGGCTGCAGCTCGGGCAGCCGGATCTCCCCCAGGCCGCCCCGGGGCCCCGAGGCCATCCAGCGAAGGTCGTTGGCGATCTTCGAAAGCCCCACGGCGAGCCCCCGCAGGGCGGCGCTCGCGGCCACGCAGGCGCCCCGGGCCCCCTGGGCCTCGAACGGGTTCCGGGCCCGGCGAAGCCTGTGGCCGGTTTCCGCGGCGAGCCGTTCGAGGACCCGCGGGGCGAACCCGGGGTGGGCGTTCACCCCGGTGCCCACGGCCGTGCCCCCCAAGGGCACCTCCAGAAGCCCCCGGGCCGCCGTCCGGATCTCCCCCTCGCCCCGCGCCACCATGCGGGCGTAGCCGGAAAACTCCTGCCCCAGGGTCACGGGAAGGGCGTCCATGAGGTGGGTCCGGCCGAGCTTCACCACGTCGCGGAACGACCGGGCCTTAGCCGCCAGGGCCCGCCGGAGCTCCGCCGCCGCGGGCAGGAGTCCCCGGTGGATCTCCTCTAGGGCCGCCAGGTGCACCGCCGTCGGGAACACGTCGTTGGACGACTGGCAGCGGTTCACGTGGTCGTTGGGGTGAACCGGCCGGCCGCCCAGGAGCTCCGCCGCCCGGCGGGCCAGCACCTCGTTCGCGTTCATGTTGGTGGAGGTGCCCGAGCCGGTCTGGAACGGGCTCAGCGGGAACGCGTCCTCCCGGCGGTCCCGGAGCATCTCGTCGGCCGCCCGGGCGACGGCCTCGGCGACCTCGGGGGCCAGGAGCCCCAGCTCGGCGTTCACCCGGGCCGAGGCCCCCTTGATCCGAAGGAGCGCGGCGATCAGGGACCACGGCAGCCGGCCCACCGGGATCCCGTTTTCGAGGGCCCGCTGGGTCTGGGCGCCCCACGGGGCGTCCCGGGGCACCTCCACCTCTCCCAACGTGTCGTGTTCGATCCGTGTCGGCATGGGAACCTCCGTGGCGGGCCTGCATCGGGAAATCGGGGACCGGGAATCGCCGGCCCGACGGTCGTTCGCCGTGGGTCGCGGCGGACCGCGCGTCCGGACCCGGCACGATCCGGGCCGAAGGCCCGCAGGGCGTTCGGGCCTCCCGGCGTCCCGGCCTCCCCGCCTCGTGCCGTCTCCGTGCCCTCCGTGCCCTCCGTGGTAAACATGTCAGGATACCGGCCCGCCGCCCGCCGGCAACTCGGCCGAAAATTCACCGGGGTCCCCGGGCTGGCGGGTGACGTTTTACCGCCGCCCCTCGGCCGTTCGCCACCACCCCGGCGGTTGCCCGAGGCCCGTTTCTTGCTACACTCCCGCCGGTTCCCCCAGGCGGGCCGAACCGGCGGGCCGTTTGATACCTTTTCAGCTTTCCCAGCCACAAAGGAGCCCCCCATGCACATCGAGCCGTTCGTGTACGAACGCCCGACCAGCCTGCGGGAGTTCGAGCAGGCGCTGGTCCGGCACGGCGACGATGCCCGGATCCTGGCGGGAGGCACCGATCTTCTCGTGCTCGTCAAGGAGAAGGTGCTCTCGCCCCGGGTCCTGGTGGACCTGAACGCCGTGCCCGAACTGCGGTGGATCACCTGGGACCCGCAGAAGGGCCTCTCCATCGGCGCCGGCACCCGGGTGGCCGAGATCGAAACCCACCCCCTCGTGCGCGAGCACGCCCCGGCGCTCGCCTACGCGGCGGCCCAACTGGGCTCGAGCCAGGTGCGGCACATGGCCACCATGGCCGGCAACGTGTGCCACGCGAGCCCCTCGGCCGAGACCCCGCCGGTCCTACTGGCCCACGGCGCCGAGCTCACCCTGGCCCGGGACGGCGCGGAGCGCACGGTGCCCATCTCCGAGTTCTTCCTCGCCTACCGGAAGACCGCCCTCCAGACCGGCGAATACCTCAAGGGGTTTCGGCTGCCGCCGCTGCCCTCGCGCGCGGCCGTGTCCTACCAGTTCCGGGGGCTGCGCCGGGCCATGGAGATCGACATGGTGAACGTGGCCTGCTACCTGGAGCTCGCCGAGGACGGCACGGCCCGGGCGGTCCGGATCGCCCTGGGGGCGGTGGGCCCGATCCCCTTCCGGGCCGTGGAGGCCGAGCAGGCCCTCGCCGGCCGGCCGGTGGACGACGCCTTCTTCGACGAGGCCGGCCGGCTCGCGGCCGCCGAGGCCAAGCCCATCGACGACATCCGGGCCTCGGCCGCCTACCGCCGGCGCATGGTAGACGTGCTGGTCCGCCGGGCGCTCAGGGCCGCCCGGGACGAGATCGCGGGAAAGGAGGGATGAGGCCGTGAAGCTTCCCATCACCCTCACCGTCAACGGTGAACCCTTCGACCTCCTGGTCAAACCCACCGAGTTCCTGGTGGACGTGCTCCGGGACCACATCGGGCTCACCGGCACCAAGAAGGGGTGCGGCATCGGCGACTGCGGGGCCTGCACCGTGCTCCTGGACGGAAAGCCCGTGCTCTCGTGCCTCACCCTGGCCGTGTCCGTGCAGGGCCGGGAGATCACCACGATCGAGGGCCTGTCCAAGGGCGCCGACCTCCACCCGATCCAGCGGGCCTTCGTGGAGAAGGGCGCGATCCAGTGCGGGTTTTGCACCCCCGGCATGATCCTCTCGGCCAAGGCGCTCCTGGACCGGGTTCCGAACCCCACCGAGGAGGACATCAAGCGGGGCATCGCCGGGAACCTGTGCCGGTGCACCGGGTACGTGAAGATCGTCGAGGCCATCGGCCACGCCGCCGAACTGCTGGCCCAGGAGGAGGAGACCCATGGCTGAGAAGACCTTCCGCGTGGTCGGCACCTCGGTGGCCCGCAAGGACGCGCCCCTGAAGGCCCGGGGCGAGGCCCAGTACGCCGACGACATCCGGCTGCCGCTCATGCTCCACGCCCGGGTGAAGCGGGCCGACGTGGGCCACGCCCGGATCCTGCGGATCGACACCTCCAAGGCCGAGGCCCTGCCCGGGGTGAAGGCCGTGGTGGTGGGCGAGGAGGCCCCCATTCCCTACGGCATCGTGCCCCAGATGCCCACCGAGTACGCCCTGGCCTACAAGAAGGTGCGCTACTACGGGGAACCCGTGGCCGCGGTGGCCGCCGTGGACCCGGAGACGGCCGAGAAGGCCCTGGATCTGATCGAGGTGGAGTACGAGCCCCTGCCGGTGTACACCAGCCCCGAGGAGGCGCTGGCGCCCGACGCCGTCAAGATCCACGAGGACAACAAGTTCCCCGGGAACATCGCCTACCAGGCCGAGCAGGAGTTCGGCGACGTGGACCGGGCGTTCGCCGAGAGCCACTACGTGCTCGAGAAGACCTTCCGCACGAGCTACGTGAACCACGTGTTCCTCGAGCCCCACTCGGCCGTCGCCAAGTTCGACACCAACGGCGAGCTCACCCTCTGGTCCGGCACCCAGGTGCCCCACTACCTGCACCGCACCCTCTCCAAGGTCCTCCAGATGCCCATGCAGAAGATCCACGTGAAGGTGCCGAAGGTGGGCGGCGGCTTCGGGGGCAAAGGGGAGGTGTCGAACAACGAGCTGATCGCGGCGCTTCTCGCGCGCAAGGCGGGCCGGCCGGTCAAGCTCACCTATTCCCGCAAAGAGGTGTTCCTCCAGCACCGGGGCCGGCACCCCATCGAGATCCGGATGAAGATCGGGGTGGACAAGGAGGGCTACATCCAGGCCCTGGAGTACGACGGCACCATGGACGGCGGGGCCTACGGGGGCTGGGGCGTGGTGATCCTGTTCTACACCGCGGCCATGCTCCACCTACCCTACAAGGTGAAAAACGTCCGGTTCCGGGGCCGGCGGGTGTACACCAATAAGCCCACCTGCGGGGCCATGCGGGGGCTCGGGGGCGTGCAGCCCCGGTTCGCCATGGAGAGCCTTCTCGACCAGATCGCCATCGATCTCGGGATGAGCCCCTACGAACTCAAGAAGAAGAACGCCATTGACAAGACCCACGAGACCGTGAGCGGCGTGTACGTGCGCCACAGCGAGTACAAGAAGTGCCTCGACACCGTGGTGGAGAACTCCGGCTACCTGGAGAAGCACCGCAGGCTCCCCTTCGGCCGGGGTGTGGGGCTCGCCGGCGGGTACTACATCTCGGGCACGGCCTACACCCTGTACCTTTCGTACAAGCCCCACTCCACGGCAACGGTGCGGGTGGACACCGAGGCCGGGGTCACCGTGTACTGCGGGGCCACCGACATCGGCCAGGGCTCCGACATGGTGCTCGGCATGATGGCGGCCGAGAAGCTGGGCCTGCCGTTCGACCAGATCCACGTGGTGAGCGGGGACACGACGCTCGCGCCCTTCGACCTGGGGAGCTTTGCGAGCCGGGTCACCGTGGCCGCCGGTTCGGCCGTGAGCCAGGCCTGCGACCGGATCCTGGAGAAGCTGTTCTCCGTGGCCGCCGTGCAACTGGGGTGCCGGGCCGAGCAACTCACCGTGGGCGAGGGGGAGATCTACTCGGTGTTCGAGCCCGACAAGAAGCGCATCGGGTTCTGGGAGACGGTGGAGCGCTACATCGACGCCAACGGCCCCCTGGTGGCCTCGGGCGAGTTCACC
>NZ_BAAHFQ010000055.1:0-20609 GCF_054681715.1 Deferrisoma sp. | reverse complement strand
GCTCGCCTTGTCCTCGGGCAGCACCTCGGCCACCACCTCGTCGATGTCGAGCTTTCGGGCCACCGCCTCGGCCGTGGTGCGGCTGTCGCCGGTGAGCATGACGATCCGGATCCCCTCGGCGTGGAGTTCCCGAATCGCCTCGGGGGTCGTCTCCTTCACCGGGTCGGTGACCCCGAGAAGCCCCGCCGCCTTCCCATCCACGGCCACGAACATCACGGTCTGCCCCTCGGCCCGGAGGGCCTCGGCGCGGCCGGCGAGCGGGCCCGGGTCGATGCCCAGGTCGTCCAGGAGGCTCTTGGTGCCGAGCACCACCTCGGCCCCGTCCGCGCGGCCCCGTACGCCTTTGCCGGTGATCGACTCAAACCCCTCCACGGCCGCCGGCTCGACGCCCCGGTCCGCCGCGCCGGCCACGATGGCGGCGGCCAGGGGGTGTTCGCTGGCCCGCTCCAGGCTGGCCGCCAGGCGCAGAAGCCTCGCCTCGTCCATCCCCTCCGCCGGTTCCACGGTAACGAGCCGGGGTTTGCCCTCGGTCAGGGTGCCGGTCTTGTCCACCACCAGGGTGTCCACCTTGCGCATGTGCTCGATGGCCTCGGCGTTTTTGAAGAGCACGCCCACCGTGGCCCCCTTGCCCGTGGCCACCATGATCGACATGGGGGTCGCGAGCCCCAGGGCGCAGGGGCAGGCGATGATGAGCACGGCCACGGCGTTGATGAGGGCGTGGGCCAGGCGCGGTTCCGGGCCGAACCCGGCCCAGACGACGAAGGTGATCCCCGCGATCACCACGACGGCGGGCACGAAGTAGCCTGCCACCTGGTCGGCCAGCTTCTGGATCGGGGCCCGGCTGCGTTGGGCCTCGGCCACCATTCGCACGATCTGGGCGAGCAGGGTCTCCGCCCCCACCCGTTTGGCCTCCATCACGAACGAGCCGGTGGCGTTCACCGTGGCCCCGGTGACGGGGTCGCCCGGGCCCTTCTCCACCGGGATCGGCTCCCCGGTGATCATGGACTCGTCCACGTTGGACCGCCCCTCCACCACCACCCCGTCCACCGGCACCTTCTCGCCGGGGCGCACGCGGAGCCGGTCGCCGGGCTTGACCCGGTCCAGGGCGCCGTCCGTTTCGGTGCCGTCGGGAAGCACCAGCCGGGCCGTTTTGGGGGCGAGCCCCAGGAGGGCCTTGATCGCCGCGCCGGTCTGGCTGCGCGCCTTGAGTTCCAGCACCTGTCCCAGGAGAACCAGGGTCACGATGACGGCAGCGGCCTCGAAATACACGGCCACCTGGCCGGCCTCGTCCCGGAACGACGCGGGGAAGAGGTCGGGGAAGAGGGCGGCGGTCACGCTGTAGGCGTAGGCCACGCCGGTGCCGAGCCCGATCAGGGTGAACATGTTGAGGCTTCGGTTCGCCACCGACTGCCACCCGCGCACGAAGAACGGCCAGCCGCCCCACAGGATCACCGGCGTCGCCAGGAGGAGTTCGATCCAGGTCAGGGTTCGGCCGGCGGCGAGGCCTTCGAGCGGCCGTCCGGGCAGCACGTCGGCCATGGCGATCAGGAACACCGGCACCGTGAGCACGAGGCTCACCCAGAACCGGCGGCGCATGTGGCGCAGTTCGGGGTTCTCCTCCTCCCCGGCGTCGGGCACCCGGGGCTCGAGGGCCATGCCGCAGATGGGGCACGACCCGGGTTCGCTCTGGACCACCTCGGGGTGCATGGGACACACGTACTCGGTGGGGCCCGTTCCGGGCGCGGCGGGGAGCACCGGTTCCAGGGCCATGCCGCACTTGGGGCACGGGCCGGGTTTGTCCGCCACCACCTCGGGGTGCATGGGGCAGGTGTAGCCGCCCGGGGTGTCGGCCGGGTGGGGTTCCGGCGCCCTCGGCCGCGCGCCCAGATAGGCCTCGGGGTCGGCCCGGAACGTTTCCAGACAGTGGGCGCTGCAAAACGCATAGGTCGCGCCCCCGTGGGTGTGCCGGTGTTCGGCCGTGTCCGGATCCACGGCCATCCCGCACACCGGGTCCGTGAGGGCGGCCGGCCCGGATTCGCCGGCGTCGCGGGCACCGCCCGAATACGCCGCGGGATCCGCCCGGAACCTCTCGAGGCAGTGGGCGCTACAGAAGACGTAGGTCGTGCCGCCGTGGGTATGGCGGTGTTCGGCCTTCGCCGGGTCGACCTTCATGCCGCAGACCGGATCGGTGTGAGAGACCGCCATCGCTGGCATCCTTTACAAAGGGTTGAGAAGGGTCGGGGCGGCGAGCACGGCCACGACGGCGGCTGCGGCGAGCCAGGCGACCCATGCCGCCCGGCGCCGCACCCGGGAATCGGGAATCCTCGGGGGCACGCCGTGTACGATCCCGAGGGCGACCCAGGCGCAGGCGAGAGCGGCCAGGGCAAGCCCGAAGCGCAGGGGCCGGCCCCAATGCTGGATGGCGGCGGCCCACCGGAGGGGAAGCCCGTAGCCCACCACCGGCAGATACGCTACCGCACCGTATAGGAGGGCAAAGACCACACCGAGCCCGCCCGAGGCGGCCACCCGGCCGACGGGACCCCAACCAGGCTTCACGGTAGAACTCCAATCGCGAGGCGGATGAATTTGCCCTCCACGGCCGTCGGGTCGCCCGCCGCATCGAACCGGGTCACGTGAACCCGATCCCCGTACTCCCCGAACTTCCCCTCGATCCGCACGGCGCGGATTCGGGCCACGGCCTGGGTGGTGCCGGCCCTCACGGCCTCGGGCACGCGATCCGGAACCGGTCCGGCCAGGGCGGCCAGCACCGCAAGCACCGTGGGGATCATCGGGTTTCCAGGTGGACGTACCAGCGCAGGGGCAGGGTCTTCGCCCCCCGCGCCTCCCGGCCCTTGCGGTCCCGGACCGCCCAGGTGACCCGCAGTTCCATGCCCTCGCGGATCCGGGTCGGGTCGGCGGGACGCAGCACGGCGGCCATGTCGAACATGGAGGTGTAGAGTTGGCCGGGGATGGGGGTGCCGGCGGGCGACTCGACCCGCACCTCGATCACCTCCACGGGCCGGTCGAAGAGGACCTCGATCTCCTCGGGGCTCTCCCCCTCGTGTACGGCCGTGAGCACGTCGAGCAGCCGGGGCGCGGCCGGCGGTTCGACGACGGCCGGGTCGGGCCGCACCGTGGGGCCGGGAGGCTCGGCACCCGCCTGGAGTTGCACGGCCGAGATTCCCTCGAACTGGGTCAGGGTGTGGGCCAGCGCCTGGGCGGCCAGCGGATGGGCCGTGCCCGGGAGTCCCTGGGTCACGCGCACCCGGGCGACTCCGTCCGTCACCTCCACCCCGGCCAGCGTCGTCCCCTCGGGAAACAGGCGGGGAAGGGGCAGGAGGCGCACCTGTTCCGGGTGGCCCCCCACCAACACCCGGGCCGCCTCCTCCACGATCCGGTCGGGGTTCACGGAAAACAGGGGCACAGGCGCGAGCCGGTCGGGGGAGCCCGAGGCCCCCAGCCCGGGCAGGTACACCACGGCGGCCCGGCAGGCCACCCCCTCGGACGCGGGCGGGGCGCCGAAGGCGGCCTCGTAGGCGGGGGTGGCCGAAACGGGGATCTTTTCGGCGCGGGCCAACGGCGCGAGGCCGACGGTGGCGGCGAGGGCGAGAACGGTCGCGAGGCGTTTCATGGGGGCCTCTCCTGGTCCACGGGTTGCAGGGTGTTCAATGGAGGCTACGGTTTCTGCGAGTGTATGGCGCCGGAATCCCAAAGCAAGCGGCGTGCCCCGGTCCGGAGGTGAAGGATGCGCGGAAGGGTGAAGGTTGTGACCGCCGGCCTGCTGCTCGCGGGGGGCGTCGGGGTGTGGGCGGGGGGGTTCCCGGTGCGGGCGGGGGTGGGGCTCGTGCCCAAGGAGTTCCGTATCCGGCCCGTGGAGGGCCTCGACGCGGTGCGGGGCTACGCGGAGGAGTACATCGCCGCCCTGGGCCTCGAAGGGGTGCGGGTCCACCGGGTGGCGCGCAGCGGGGACCGGTATTTCGCGTACGTGCGGGAGGTGGACACGGGGCGGGGGGCCTTCGCGCTGGAGATTTCCGCCGACGGCCGACTGGGGCCGAAGCGGTTTCCGGGGATGGACCCCGAGATGATGTGGAACCAGAAATACGGGCACCGGGCCCGGCGCGACCCCGACCTCGTGCGGGAGCGGCTTGGGCCGGAAGACGCCCTCTCCCGTGTGCGGCGGGCCGTGCCCCCGGACGAGGGGCTTCGGCCGGGGGGATGGGAGTGGTACTACGGGTACGTGCTGGCGTTCTTGTTCGACGAGGCCGGCCGCTGGGCCGGGGAGGCCGCCGTCAACACGGTGAACGGGGAGGTGGTGTGGGCCCGGTTCCCCGGGGGGCCGCCCGAGGCCCGGCCCCCGGTCGCGCCCGTTGAACCATAGTCTCCAACCCGCCGAAGACTATTCTCCATTTTCCCCCGGGGCCCTCCCCTCGCCTCGGCCGCCGAAGTCCCCCCTCGGATTCACAACCCTCCCGTGCTCCCCGGGATTCGCCGGACGCTCCTTCACGGCACGCCCCCTGCACCCTTCGCCGGGGCTCAGGGATGTTGTCTTCGTCGAGGAGAGGTGCGACGGGTGCGAGTGGCCTGGGTGGGGGAGGAACAGGGTTGGCGGCCGGTACTGGAAGCGGCTGGGCTCGAGGTGGTCCCCGGGACGCCGGAAGGGGTTCCGGAGGCCGATGTGGTCGTGTGCTGGGGGCCCTGGCCCGCCGGGCTGCCCTGGCCGCCGGTGCCGGTGGTGTGGTGCCCCGCCGGGGCGTGCGGAACGCCGGGGGCTCCGGCCGCGCGCGCCGATGTGATCCTGCCGGATCCCGTGCGGGCCGTGGACCTCCTCCGGGGGGTGGAGGAGGCGGTGGGGCTTCGCCTGGCACGGCTCCTGTGACGGGTGGGTGGCTGCACTCGCACCCGGCCCGAACCACTCCCCACGCGCGTCCCTCTCCCGTGGGCGAAGAAACTGTTTGGCCCCGGGTAAACCCCCGGGCGGCCCGTGCGTCTCAACGGACATGCACCGTCCTCTTTCTCCGGTACCAGGGCGAGGCCCCGAAGGAGCGCGCGAACCATGAGACGGATGTGGATCTGGGGGGTGGCCGTGGCGGCAACGCTGGTGTTGCTGACCGGTTGTTTTCCGTTCCATCACTGGACCCATCTGGCGCCGGGCCACTGCCTGGTGCCGTAACCGAAGCGGTCGGACGAAAACGACCCGAACCGGCGGGGCCGGTCCCGCCGCAACGAAGAACGGAGAAGAAGACCATGCGAAAGGAAAACGCCGTGAAGAGGTTTGGAACCCGGTCGCACCGGCGGGCGTGGGCCGTGTGGGCCGCCGCGGCCGCGCTCGGCCTGGTGGCCGGGGGCTGCGGGTCCTCGGGGGGCGGCGGTACGACGAGCGCGGCCGTCACGGACAGCAGCACGGTGTCGGGCGTGCTCTCCGTGGAATCGGCCACCGGACGGGTGGCGGCGCGGGTCGGCGCCGCGGCCCCGGCGGGAACCACGGTCTCGTTGGACGATGCGGCCGCCGGGGTGCCGGTGGACGCCTTCGGCGGATTCACGATGGCCGGGGTACCCGACGGGGATCACACCCTGATGGTGCACCTCCCCGACGGGACCGACACGGCCGTGCCGGTGCGGATGATGGACTCCCGCCCCCTGGACCTCGGCACGGTGACGATCGCGGGGGGGCGGGTGGTGGACCATACCGGGTTCGACGGGTACCGGTTCGGATTCGTGGATGAGGACGGTGACGGCAAGAACGACCTGTGCGCCGACGCCGACGGCGACGGGGTGTGTGACGCCGGAACGCCGCACGAGGGGTACGCGTACCTGATGGACATGGGGTGGGCCGATGCCGACGGCGACGGGGTGAACGACCGGTTTGTCGACGCCGACGGCGACGGGATGGACGACCGGGGCCGGGGGGGGCTGGGCCACGGGTTCGGCTGGATGGACGCCGACGGGGACGGGAAGAACGACCTCTTCCAGGACGCCGACGGCGACGGGATCTGCGACCTGACGGGCATGCCCTTCGAACACCCTTTCGGGTGGGCCGATGTCGACGGCGACGGGGTGAACGACGGGTTCGTCGACGCCGACGGGGACCGGATCGTGGACGAGCAGCCGGGCTTCGGCCACCACGCGGGCATGCCCTGGAGGCACGGGTTCGCCATGGCCCACCGCGATGCCGAGGGCGACGGCATCGACGACGTGACGGGGATGCCCTACGGCCACGGGTTCGGCTGGGTGGACGCCGACGGCGACGGGAAGAACGACGCCTTCATCGATGCCGACGGCGACGGGGTGAACGACCTCACCGGCCACATGTACCCCATGGGGTTCGGCCCCATGGGCGGAGCCGGCCACGGGGGCACGGAGGGCCACGGCCCCCTCGAGTGGCCCATGCCCATGCACGGCGGGGGGATGATGGGGATGTAGCCGCGATCCCTGCGGCACGAACGCGTACGGGCCGTCCCTCCTTCGGGGCGGCCCGTTTCGCGCCGGCGAACCGGGTCAGGGCCGGGCGCTCCAAAGGAAGGCCGCGCCCCGGCCGTCTTCCCTCTCGTTGGCGAGGAGCACGGTGCCCCCCCCGTCCAGCAGGGCGAAGTCCAGCACGAACAGTTCCACCCGTCCGTAGGGTTCCTCCGCGGCGAGCCCGCCCCCGCCGGGCTCCAGCCGGACCACCGCGTCGGCGCCGCTCGGGCGTCCCACCAGGGGCAGCCCGGGGGAGCGCCCCCTGCGGATCGTGTAGATCGAGCCCGTGGCCGGATCCACGATCACCCGCCTCGGCAGCCCCACCCACCGTTCGGTGACCCGGTCTTCCTTCTCGAATCCCGACCGGAATTCGGGCGTCTCGAGCCGCACGGCCACGGCGGGCCCGGGGAACGGCCCCAGGTCGGCGAGGAGCACCCCCCGGCCGGGGGTTCCCCCGGGGCCCTGGAGGCGCCACCGCTCCCCGGGCCGGTGGCTGAGCCACCGCCCGTCCGGGAGCGGGGTGGCCTCGTAAAGGGCGTGGTCCGCCAGCCAGTCCGCGGCGCCCCGCACCTGCCAGCGGCCGCCCTCGGGCGCCAGGGCGGACACGGGGCCCTCGAAGGCCGAAAACCGCCCCCTGCGCTGGAAGAGGGCCCGGCCACCCACGATGCGAAGGTATCCCGGCAGCACCTCGCTGGCCGGCTCCAACCCGGGCCAGGTGAGCACCACCGAGCGGGGCCGGGAGTCGGTGCCCTCGTACACCTGGGCGACGTCCTCGGCCCACGTGACGGCGAGTTCCGGGGTGCCGTCGCCGTCCGCGTCCCCCGCGTCGATCCACAGGGCCCGGCTGGGGCGGACCGGGGCCGGGAACCGGGCCAACTCCCGGAGACCGTCGGTCCCGAGCGCCGCGCGGACCACCCGGTCGTCGTAGAGGAGCGCGATCTCGCCCCCCACGGCGCAGAGGCCCCGGGGCCGGTCGGAGAGCTCCACGGTCCGCGCGGCAGGGGGCCGTTCCGGGGAGGGGCCCGGCGCGGGGGCCGCCTGCCCGGCGGGGCGCGGCGCCGGCGGGGCGCCCTCCGGCCCCGGTTCCGGCGGCCCGGCCTCGTCCAGGGCCAGAAACGCGCCGTCCGAAGCCCGGCGCACCGCCGCTATCCAACGTTCGCCCTCCCTTCGCACGTCCACCACGAGTCCCGTGGAGGGGTGCCCTTCGGGCGCCGCGGGAATCACCGCGAACCCCCGTTCCGTGAACCGGCGAAGCAGGGCTCTGGTTTCGGGAGCCGCGAGGAGATCCGAGCCGGTCCGGATCGTGGCGGTCTTTTCTCCCCGCCACCCCTCCAAGACTCGTGCCACGTCGGCCCAAAGGTCCGCCCCCGTTGCGATGCCGGCCCATGCGGCGAGGATCACCATCCAGAACGGGAAAATGGGGCGTCGCACGATCGCACTCCTTACTTCTCGAGGGGGTCGGGGATGCGCCGGGGAGAGTACCACCAGTCGCCCGGCCCCGAAAAAGAGGGGCCCCGTCGCCGGGGCCCCGATGCGGGTTGGGTCAGAACCGCGCGGAGGAAACGGGGTGGATCAGTACGTCCACGCCAGCGTCAGCATGTTGAGCCAGGCGGTGTCGTTGGCGTCCACCTGGTCCTCGATGCCCTGGCCCGGCACGAAGGCCGAGAAGATGTTGTCGATGGAGAAGTTCTTGTTGAATTTGTAGGCGAGCTGGAGGTCGAAGGTGGTGCCGGCGTAGTCGTCCACGTCCTCGCCCGGATCCTTCACGTTGGTCAGGTTGCCGGTCTGGTCGTACCAGATGAAAAAGGCCTGGGCCTTGTACGAGAGATTGGGCACGAACTCGCCCAGGTCGCCCTTGGCGCCCACGGCGATCAGGCGCTGGCCGGGGTTGTTCCCGGACCCGCCGTTCCCGATGCCGCCGTACCCGTCGCCGCCCACGGCCCGCTCCGGCGCGTAGGCATACAGGGACGCGCCGTAAACGCTCGCGCCCGAGGCCAGGTGTTCGCCCAGGATGTTCCCGTCCATGCCCATGAGCGGGGTGAACCGGCCGATGTCGGTAATGCCGAGCCACCCCTCCACGTCTTCGTCGCTCTTGTCGTCGTCGCCTCGTGCGTACCGGAAGGCCACGTAGGGGGAGAGGGCCTTGCTCACCGGCACCTCGAGCCCGGCGAACGCGGCCCAGGAACGCACGTCGGGCCCGCCGTCCTCGAACTCGCCGTTCGCGGCCACGATCTCGAAGCTGGGCTTCACGGGCCCGATCTGGCCCAGGCCCTCGAGGCCGTAGTAGGTGACGTTCACGTTCTTGTCCTCGTTGTCGCTGTAGGCGGCCAGGGGGCTCACCGTGAACTTGCCCCTGCCGGTGTCGAACGTGGCGTCCACCTTGGCCGTGTACACCCGCCAGTCGCCGGTCTGCCAGTCGTCCCGGGTGCCGATCACGTCCCCGTTCTGGATCGGCATGTACAGGACCTCATAGGAGAACATCTCGGAGAGCTTGCCGCGGAGCCCGATGAACGGGTGGTCGTCGCCGTAGAGGAGCCCACCGGTGCGAATGTCGAGGGCGCGGATGTCCCACCCGGTCTCGAGTTCGAGCTGGGGCGCGAAGGTGTAGAGGAACTCGGCCCGCTCGATCCCGAACTCCCCGCCCGCGTTGGGCTGGTTGTTCTTCTCGGCCCCCACGTAGAACGACCGGTCGCCGTTGTCCTTGTTCATGATCACGTCGGCCTCGGCGATCATCTTCACCAACCAGTTGTCGCCCTTGGCCTTCCACCCGAGCCGGAGTTCGGCGCGCATGTGCTCGCCCGAGGCCCAGCCGCCCTCGTTCAGGGCCGGCGCGTCGGGTTTCGAGTCGTCAAAATCGAAGTTGCTGTAGAAGGTGGGTTTCACCTTGGCCGTGCCGAAAAAGTCGATCGCGGCCTGGGCGGGAAGGGCCGCGGCGGCGAGGGCCGCGGCGGCGAGGGTTGCGGACACCAGGTACTTGCGCATGCACCTTCCTCCTTTTCTTGATGGGGTGGATCTGTGGAGAACGACGACTCACTACACCGCGTTCCGTCCAGTCAAACCGTTTTTCCATCACCTCCTTTCGCGTCGCGGGTTTCGCCGGTGAGTCTGTGGATTGGCCCTTCTGGCCATCCCACCACGGTGCTTTTAGCAGGCTGAACCCGATACGTCAACTCAAAAATAACGATGTTTGATTTTGTATACTATTCTACAGTGATGAAGAATAGTATACGGGAAATGTCGGGGCATTGTGGGAAGTCGGGTGTGGGCAAAAGGCGGAAAAACGGGTGGTTGGCCTGCGGTTCCGGTGCGCTCCGGGTCGGGCACGGGGTATGCAAGTGAAGCGGGCCGGGAATCGACCCAACCCCGATTCCCATTCCTCCTGTAGAGGGGGGAGGGGTCTGGTCCACCTCTCCCCCCTCCCGTTTTCCCCCCGCGGCTGTCCCCGCCTCTCCTCCCGTTGACTTGCCCAACCGCCCCTGCCGACATCTTGTTCTGGCCCCGGCTAGGCGGCCCACCTCCCCTCTGATCCCAGCGCAATCGTTGGGGGCCGCCCCCGGCAGAGCGGCTGCCGTACCGGGCGTCGGAATTCGGAGGACAGGTCTCAAGGAGGCGCTGCCGGCTGTCGCCTGTCGACCGATTTCGGGTGCGGGCTCGGGCCCCACCCTCACCTTTGTCGTTGGAACGCCCCACAGAAGAACGGGGGGCGGGAGCAAGCCGTTTCTCGGTCCATGGGCCCCCAAACGCCGCCGGGCCCCCTGGTTCCAGGGGGCCCGGCGGGTCGGGCGGCACCGGCGTCGCTCCGGGGCGCTGGGGTCAGCGCAGGAGGTCGGTGGGTTCCAGACCCGGACCGCTATCTGTGGTGGAGCAGACGCAGTCCGCGGAGGTCGGGGCTGCCGGGGCCGCCAGGCTCACGGTGCCCACCGCGAGCAGGGAGAGGACGACGGCGAGCAGGGTCAGGCGCTTCATGGTACACCTCCTTTGCCGCGCCTAGCGCAGCAGGTCGAGGGGCTCGAGCCCCTGGTGGGGGGTGGTCTGCTGCACGGTGTCGCAGCCGCAGTCCGCGGCAGCCGGCGCCGCCAGGCCGAGGCCGGCCACACCGAGCAGGGCGATGAGGGTGGTGAGGATGACGATGCGTTTCATGATGCACCTCCTCTGGGTGGGGTGAGAGAGCGGGTTGCGTTTGCCCAGAGTGGAAAGCATCGGGCGTGCCAAGCGGGAAGGAAAAACGACAACACGTTGCTATTACAGGATAAATACGGCAGGAGGCGTCTTTGTGGAATCCGGGACGACCGTTCTGTGGAGATGAATAGTCTGCGGCGTGTAGAAAACTCGACACCCCGGGGGGGCGGTGCTAGGCTCCGGCCGGGTTGGTTCCGGGAAAGGCGAAGGGGATCCGGGCGGTTACGGCCGGCGGTACGGCCTTTGCTTGGCCCTGGGGCCGACCGTCCGGAGGGAACGAGCATGCTGGTGAACGATCCGAGGAAGGACTTCTGGCTCAAGGTGGGGATGGTGGGGGTGCTGGTGTTCGGGGTGTCGCTGCTGCATTACGGCACGCCGACGGCCCGGCCCCTGCTCCACGACGTGTACCGCCGGCTGTACTACCTGCCGGTGGGGCTCGCCGCGGTGTGGTTCGGGCTGCGGGGAGGGCTCGTGGTCTCCGGCGTGGTGGCCGCGATCTACGTGCCCCACATCATGATGTACTGGAACGACATGGGCCGGGAACTTTGGAACCGGGTCATGGAGGTGGGGCTCTACTTCGTGTTCACCGGGCTCGTGGGCTTTTTCGCCGACCGCGACCGGGCCCAGCGCCGCCGGCTGCAGCTCGCCAACGAGCGCCTCGAGCGCTCCTACGAGGAACTGCGGCGGCAGGCCGACACCCTGCTCCAGGTGGAGGAGCAGTTGCGGAGGGCCGACCGGCTCTCGGCCATCGGGCAGCTCGCGGCCGCCGTGACCCACGAGATCCGAAACCCCCTGGGGGCGATCAAGGGCACGGCCGAGATCCTGCGCGACGAGTTCCCCGGCGGGCACCCCAAGGCGGAGTTCCTGGAGATCCTGCTCAAGGAGACCGACCGGCTTAACCAGGTGGTCGAGGAGTTCCTGGGCTACGCCCGGCCCCGCGCCGACGAGGAGGCCGAGGCCGTGGACCTGGCGGCTCTGGCCCGGGAGGTGGCGGCGTTCGTGGCCACCCCGGCCCGGAAGGCCGGGGTCACTCTGGCCGTGGAGGCCGACGGCTCGGTGCGGGTGCGGGGCCGGCCGGCCCACCTGAAGCAGGTGCTCCTCAACCTCGTGCTAAACGCCGTGCAGGCGAGCCCGCCGGGCAAGGGGGTGCGGATCCGGGTAGGGTCCTGCCCCGGGCTGGTGCCGGCGGCCGAGTTCCGGGAGGTGGAGGGCCGGGTGGCCCGGGTGTGCGTGGAGGACGAGGGGCCGGGGCTCCCCCCGGGGGAGGAGGGCAAGGTGTTCGAGGCGTTCTACACCACGAAGGAGGAGGGCACGGGCCTGGGCCTCGCCATCAGCCGGAAGATCGCCGAGGCCCACGGCGGGTCGCTCGTGGCGGAGAACCGGCCCGAGGGCGGGGCCCGGTTCGTGCTGACCCTGCCCGTGGTGGAGGGGACCGATGGCTAGGGTGCTGGTGGTCGACGACGACGCGAGCCTGCGGCGGATCCTCGAGTACAACCTGGCCGAGGAGGGCTATGCCGTGGCCACGGCCGCGAGCGGCGAGGAGGCCCTCGAGAAGCTCGACAGGGCGGCCTTCGACCTCGTGGTCACCGACATCAAGATGCCGGGCATGGACGGCATGGACCTGCTGCGGCGGATCAAGGCCGAGGCGCCGGAAACCCAGGTGATCGTGATCACGGCCTTCGGCACCATCGAGATGGCCGTCGAGGCCATGAAGGCCGGGGCGGCCGAGTACATCACGAAGCCCTTCAACCGCGACGAACTCAAGCTCGCGGTGCGAAAGGCCCTCCGGGTGCGCGACCTCGAGGCCGAGAACGTGCGGCTCCGACAGGAGGTGCGCCGGATCGAGGAGGCCGACAAGATCGTGGGCGATTCCCCCGCCATGCAGGCCGTCTATCGTTTGATCGAGAAGGTGGCCGACTCGGACGCCTCGGTGCTGATCACCGGGGAGAGCGGCACCGGGAAGGAGCTTGCGGCCCGGGCGATCCACCGCCTGAGCCGCCGGGCCGACCGGCCGTTCGTGGCCGTGAACTGCGCGGCGATCCCCCGGGAACTCCTGGAGAGCGAACTCTTCGGCCACAAGAAGGGCGCGTTCACCGGGGCGATCCGCGACAAGAAGGGCCGGTTCGAGGAGGCCGCCGGGGGGACGATCTTCCTCGACGAGATCGGGGAGATGCCCCTGGACCTCCAGCCCAAGATCCTGCGGGCCCTTCAGGAGCGGGAGATCACCCCGGTGGGCTCCAACGAAGTCATCCGCGTGGACGCCCGGGTCCTGGCGGCGACGAACCGGGACCTGGAGGCCGAGGTCGAGGAGGGCCGGTTCCGGGAGGACCTCTACTACCGGATCGCCGTGGTGCCGATCCACATGCCGAGCCTCCGGGAGCGGCCCGAGGACATCCCGCTCCTGGTGGCCCATTTTCTGAAAAAGCTCGCGCCGGGCCGGCCGGTGCGGGTGGAGCCCGAGGCCCTGGAGGCCCTGAGCCGGTACACCTGGAAGGGGAACGTGCGGGAACTCGAGAACACGATTGAGCGGCTCCTCGTGCTCACCGAGGGGGACACGATCCGCCTTCAGGACCTCCCGGAGAAGATCCGGGAGCCGAAGACTCGGGAGAACGGAGGCGACGGGTTCACGTTCCACCTACCGCCCGAGGGGGTGTCGCTCGAGGACGTGGAGAGGGCCGTGATTGAGGAGGCCCTGCACCGCACGGGCTGGAACCAGACCCGGGCCGCGAAGCTCCTGCGGATCCCCCGGCACATCCTGCTCTACCGGATGGAGAAGTTTGGAATCCCGCGGCGCCGGCCGGATTAGCTGATCTTGTGGTGTGGTTTCTGGAGAACGGATCTCGACTAAAGTCGAGCGAGGCGCTTGACGATCAGGGGCGAGACGCGTATGTTGGGCGATGTCGTTTTTCTGACCAATCTGGTTTGCTTGAGGAGCCCTGCTTGACCCTGCCGGCCGTTGCACGCCGAACCGGACGCATCGCCGCGTGGCTCGCGGTGGCGGTGGCGCTTCTGGGGTTCGCCCCCCGGATGCCCGACTGCGGTCCGTCGTGCTGCGCCCAGACGCCCGCCCACCACGGGGCCGGGGACATGGGCGCCCACGGTTGTTGCTGCGACCACGCGCCGGTGCCGTGCGACATCCAGCGCGATCTCGGCGATCCCGTTCCGCCGGCCGCGGTGGCCGCCGCCCCGGCGGCCCAGGGTTCCCAGGCGGTGGCGGTGCTTCCTCCGATGGTGGGGCGGGTCCCCGTCCCCGGGCCGGCCCCCCGTCCCGAGCGGATCCGCATTCCGGGGACGGCACCACCCACCCCCCTGTACCTTCAGAACACCTCCCTTCTGTGTTGACCCCGTAGTGCCGTAGGGGGCCACCCCCGGACGGGGCGCGGTGCGCCTTCGTTCCGGGTCGCGCCCACCCCGTGGTGTGCCCTGATTTCCGGTTGTTCCATCGTTCACTTTTTGACCGACCTCGCCCTCCCGTCCCCGAGGGGCGGGGCGATCCCCGTTGCCGCGGATCCTCCCGTCCCCGGCGTTGGCCGAGGATGAAGTTCGCGGAGGTAGACCCCCGGAGTGGACCAGAAAACCAACCGAATCCAAACCGAAAGAAACGGAAAGGAGTTAGACCATGAGCCAGAACACGAACCGTCCCGACGACAAACTCGCCGCCAAGAAGGCCGCCGTGCTCGGCCAGGAGAACCGGAAGCGCTCGAAGGCACCGCTTCTCGCGATGATCGCCTGTGCCGTCGTGGTCGTGGGCGCGGGCGTGGCCTTCTGGGGCCTGCGGGGGGGACCCGCGTCGGAGGTCGCCGCAGTCACCGCGGCCCAGGCCGGGGAGATCGTGCTTCCGGCGGCCCAGTTCGACGACGGGAAGGCCCGATTCTTCCAGTACGAGGCCGGCGACGGGGTGACGATCAAGTACTTCGTCCTGAAGAGTTCCGACGGCGTGATCCGGGCGGCCTTCGACGCCTGTGACTCCTGCTGGCCCGCCGGCAAAGGGTACCGGCAGGACGGGGACGAAATGGTCTGCCAGAACTGCCGCATGCGGTTTCCCTCGGTGAAGATCATGGAGGTGAAGGGTGGGTGCAACCCGGCCCCCCTGAAGCGTGAGGTCCGCGAAGGCAAGGTGATCCTCCGGGTGGCCGACATCCTGGAGGGCCGGCGGTACTTCCAGTTCGGGCGGGAGGGCTGACCATGACGCTCCGGGACATCGCCGTTTTGAACCTGCGGCGGCGCAAGGCCAAGGCGGCTTTCGTGCTGGCCGGATTGGTTGTGGGCGTGGCGACCGTGGTGGGGCTCATGACCCTGTCGCGCGCCCTCGTGGAGGACGTGAACCACAAACTCGAGCAATACGGGGCCAACATCCTCATCGTGCCCCGGACCGAGAGCCTGTCGCTCACCTACGGGGGGCTCAATCTGGGTGGGGTGTCGTTCGAGACGAAAGAAATCCGGCAGGAGGAACTGGACCGAATCTCCACCATCCGCAACGCGGGCAACGTGGCCGCCGTGGGGCCGGTTCTGCTCGGGGTCGTAAAGGTGAAGGACCAAAACGCCCTGCTCGCGGGCGTGGACTTCGACGCGACGCACGTCCTGAAGCCCTGGTGGCAGGTGCGAGGCGGGTATCCGGCGGAGAACGAGGTGCTTCTGGGCGCTGACGCGGCCCGGGCCCTGGGATTGGGGCCCGGTGACTCCGTGGCGCTCGACGGGTGGGAGTTCCGGGTGGCCGGGGTGCTGGAGCCCACCGGGTCCCAGGACGACCACCTCATCTTCACCCACCTGGGGGCAGCCCAGTTCGTGCTGGAGAAAGAGGGGCGGATCTCGCTGGCCGAGGTGGCTGCCCTGTGCGCCGATTGTCCGATCGAGGACATGGTCCGGCAGATCGCGGAGGTGCTCCCCGGGGCCAAGGTGATGGCGATCCAACAGGTGGTGAAGGGCCGCATGGAGACCCTCGGGCACTTCCAGAAGTTCTCCCTCGGGGTCTCGGCCCTGGTGGTGCTCGTGGGGGGGCTCGTGGTGCTCGTGACCCTGATGGGGAGCGTGCGGGAACGCACCGTGGAGATCGGCATCTTCCGGGCCGTGGGGTTCCGGAAGAGCCACGTGATGCGGGTGATCCTCCTGGAGGCCGGCATCGTGTCGGCCCTGGCCGGGGTGGTTGGGTACCTGGCCGGGTATCTGGGGGCACGGGTTCTGGTCCCGCTCTTCGCCGGGGGCCCGGGGGACGCCATGGCCCACCAAGGGGGCCATGTGGTGAGCGTGCCCCTCGACCCGGTCCTGGCCGGGGGTGCCCTGGTGCTGGCGGTGGCCCTGGGGCTCCTGGCGAGCGTGTACCCGGCGTTCCTTGCGGCCCGGCTCGACCCCAACGAGGCCCTGCGGGCCCTGTAGGGCGCCCGGTGAATGCGCTCGGGGCGCAGGAGCGGTGGAACGGAGTGGGCCCACGCCCCTTTCCACCGAACGACCAACGACCCACGACCAACGGAGTGTTCCCATGTCCCATATCGTTGCGGAAAACCTGACGAAACAGTACGGAAGCGGCGAGGCCGCGGTGTTCGCGGTGCGCGGCATGAGCTTTTCCATCGAACCCGGCGAGTTCGTCGCCGTGATGGGCGAATCGGGCTCGGGCAAATCCACCCTGCTTTCCATCCTCGGCGCCCTGAACACCCCCACCGAGGGCCGGCTCGTGGTGGACGGCATCGACGTGTACGGCCTCGACGGCGAGCGCCGCGCCGACTTCCGGCGGGAGTTCCTGGGGTTCGTGTTCCAGAGCTTCCACCTCGTGCCGTATCTCACCCTGGCCGAGAACGTGATGCTGCCCCTGGCCACGGTGAGGGCCCCCCGCCGGGAAAAGCGGCGGATGGCCGTGGAGGCGCTGGAGAAGGTGGGCCTCGGGGCCAAGGCCGACCGGCTGCCGAGCCAGGTGTCGGGCGGGGAGCAGGAGCGGGTGGCGATCGCCCGGGCCCTGGTGAACGACCCGCCGATCCTCCTGGCCGACGAGCCCACCGGAAACCTCGACACGAAAACCAGCCGGGAGGTCATGGACCTGCTGACCCGGCTCAACCAGGAGGGCACCACCGTGGTGATGGTCACCCATAGCCCGGAGTGCGCCGGATACGCCCGGAGGGTGCTGCGGGTGGCCGACGGGCAAATCGTGGAGGAGGACCGGCTCGTGAAGGACGCGGCGGCGGGAAGCTAGGCGGCTAGGCGGCTGGGCGGCTGGGCGGGGCGAGCCCCGTCCCTTCCGTCCCTCAACGACCAACGACCAACGACGGACGACCAACGACCAACCAAGGAGCCATTCGATGCGTATCGCGAGCTTTGGCGTTGTTGTGGCGGTGCTTCTGGCCGCCGGATTCCTGGCCACGGCGGCCGTGGGGGAGAAGGGGGCTCCCACGGCCGGCCGCGGGCCCACCGACCGGGTACTCTTCGCCGTGGAGGGGCTTTCCTGCGGAAGCTGCGAGGGCCGGGTGGTGGAGGCGCTCCGGGCCCTGCCCGGGGTGCGGGCCGTTGGGGTGGACCTGGCGGCCGGCCGGGTGGGCGTGGAGTACGAACCCGGCCGGGCGGACCCGAAGCGGCTGGCCGACGCCGTGACCCGGCTCGGCTATCCGGCCCGGTACCTCGCCTCGGGGCCGTCCGTGGCCCTCGGGGCCGCCGGCCGGCCCGGCTCCAGCGGGTGCGGAGGCACCTGTTGCGGAGGTGGGCAATAGTCTACAGACGGATGCCGAATAGTCTTCAGTTTGTACGAACGCACGGGCGCGCTGCTTCGGAACCACTTGAAATCAGAGCAAAAAATCCGTGGCACGGGGGTTGCTGCCTGGGGCGGCGGCTTTGGCCGACGGGTGGCGGCGCCCCGAAATGGTGGTACACCGGCCCCCGTCGGCCAGGACCCCTTCGTTGAGATCGGAGAGGACGGGATGAAACGAAGCCTGGGATGGACCGCGGCGCTCCTCTTGGCAGCCCAGGTGGCGGCCGCGGCCGGGGCGCCCGAGGACCTGGAAGCGCGGCTCCGCAGCGGCCCGTCGGTGGGCGACCTGGTCGCCTACGCCTACCGGGCGAACCCCAAGATCGAGGCGGCGCGCCAGAGGTGGCGGTCGGTGATCGAGCGGTACCGGGTGACCACGGCGTATCCGGACCCGCAGGTGATGGTGACCTACTTTCCCCGGCCCATCGAGACCCGGCTCGGGCCCCAGGACTGGAACGCGGTGCTGAGCCAGATGATCCCGTTTCCGGGCAAGCTCTCCAAGGCCGGCGAGGTCGTTGAGGCCGACGCCCGGATCGCCCGGCTCGAACTCGACAAGGCGGTGCGGGATGTCATCGTGGCGCTGCGGGAATCGGTGTACGAACTGGCCTACATCCGCCGGGCCAAGCAGGTGGTGGCGGCGAACCGGGACCTCCTGGATCACCTCCGGAAGGTGGCCGAGACCTCCCACGCCGAGGACCGGGCCGCCTTCGTGGACGTGGCCAAGGCCCAGTCGCAGCGGGCCCAGCTCGAGTACGACGCCCTGCTTCTGGAGGAGCTGGAGGCCACGGAGCGGGCCCGGCTCAACGCGCTGCTGAACCGTCCCTCCGACGCGGAGCTGGGACCGTTGCCGGACGAGCCGGTGGAGCCGCTGGCCTACACCCTGGACGAGATCCACCGCCTGGCCGCCGAGCGGCAGGAGGAGATCCGGATCGCCGAGGCGAAAGTGGAGAAAGCTCGGGCCCGGATGGACCTGGCCCGGTACGAGAACCTCCCCAACTTCATGGTGGGGCTCTTCTACGCCGGCATCGGCGACCCCGATGTGCCCATGGAACCCGACGACGCCGGCCGCGACGCCGTGGGGGTGCAGTTCGGGCTCACGATCCCCCTGTGGCTCGGGAAGAACGCGGGCCGCACCGGGGCCGCCCGGGCCGAGATGGAGCGGGCCCGGGCGCTCAAGACCGCCCGGATCAACGACACCGACGCGATGATCCGGAGCCTCTACTTCCGGCTCAAGAACGCCGAACGGCTTGTGACGCTCTACCGGGACGAACTCCTCCCCCAGGCGGCCCAGTCGCTGGAGGTGGCGGAGACCTGGTTCCGGGAAGGGGAGGGGAGTTTCAGCGATTTCATCGAGACCCAGTCGGTTTTCTACAACTTCCAACTCTCCCTCGCCCGGGCCGAGGCGGACTACGGCAAGTTTCTGGCGCGGCTCGAGCGGCTCACGGCCACGAGCCTGACGCGCCGGGACGGTGGGGCCGAGGAGGTTCAGCCATGACGCGGTGGGAACGATGGATGCGGCGGGTCGGGGCGGGCGGCGCCCTCGCGTTGGCCCTCGCGGCGGCGCCGGCGTGGGCCGGATACCGGGCCCTCGACCGGGAGTGGGAGGGGTACGAGCCGGGCGAGTTCTACCGCGCGCAGTTGGCCTCGACTCCGCCCACACGGCCGCACGCGACCGGCGAAGGGGCGTTCGAGGCCCAGAAGGCGCGGTTGGAGGAGGCCCGGCGGCGGTGGGCCGAGGCCCTCGAAGCCGGCCTGCCCGGCGAGCGGTTCTACGAGCCCGCCCCCGAGGTGCTCGAGCGGGTGCGGCCCGCGGCCGACGACCCGGGGAAGGCCCAGGCCCTTTTGGCCAACGGGTTCGACCTGGAGACCCTGGAGGCCCTGGCCTGGGTCCGGAACCCCGGGATCCGGGCGGCCGAGGACACCCTGCGGGGGGCCCTGGAGCGCTACACCCAGGCCTGGAACCTCGACGAGATCCTGCGGCAGTACACGGCGTTCACCGAGGGGCTGATGACCGGGATCGGGCCCATGAAGGGCCGGGAGCCGGTGCAGATGCGGTTCCCGTTTCCCGGCGTCCTGGCCCTCAAGGGCGAGATCGTGACCCAGGAGGTGCGGGCGGCGGCCGAGGCGCTGGAGATGGCCCGGCGCAGGGCCGTCACCGGGGCCCGGCGGGCGTACTGGAACCTGGGGTTCGTCGGCGAGGCCGAGCGGATCACCGGCGAGATGCTCGATCTCCTGAAGCGCCTGGAGTCCGTGGCGAAGGCCCGGTACGAGGCCGGCAAGACGAACTTCCAGGACGTGATCCAGGTGCGGATCCGCCGGGAGACCGTGTCGGAGGACCTGCGCACCCTGGCCGAACAGCGCCGGACCCTGGAGGCCAAGGTGCGGGAGATCCTCGACCTGGGGCCGGAGACGGCCGTGGGCAGGCCGACCCCCGGGGAGCCGGAGCGCCGGGTGCCGGAGCTCGAGCCCCTGTACGACCTGGCCCTTGAGCGGCGCCAGGAACTCCGGCAACTGAGGGCCACGGTGGGGAAGATGGAGCGGATGATCGAGATGGCCGAGACCCGGATCTACCCCGCCTACACCCTGAACCTGTCGCTCTTCCAGGACGAGGCGGTGACCCAGGTGGGCACGGCCCGGGTGAAGGAGCCCTTCGCCGTGGCCACCACCGCCTCCATGGGGGCCGGGCTGCCCAAGATGCCCTGGTACGGAACCGGCGACGCCTACGTCCGGGAGACCCGGCAGAAGCTCGAGGCCCTGCGCCAGACGCTGCGGAAGGAAGAGGCCGCCACCCGGTACGGGGTGCGCGACGCCTGGTTCCGGCTCGACCGGGCCGCCCGCGAGGAGGCGCTCTACGCGGGCAAGGTGGTGGGGCTCTCCCGGGCCGCGCTCGACGTGGCCACCCGGGGCTACGAGGCCGGCGACGTCATGTTCGCCGACGTGATCGGCGCCTACATGGGGTGGCTCCGGGCCCACCTGGCCGCCGCCCGGAAGCGGGCCGACCTGGGGGTGGCCTGGGCGGAACTGGCCGAGGCGGTCGGGGCGGATGTCCGGGGCCAGAATTCAGAGGACAGAGGACTGTAGGGGGCCACGACACGGCCTCCTATTAGTCCGGCGTCAATAGATGCGCGCAAGGACATCGCGAGGGCATGGGGCCTGCTTCCGGCCGTGCGTGAGTGCGGCATCCGGCTTACGCTGCATCCGGCACTCAGCCGGATGGACGGAACCACTCAGGAACTCTGGGCGTTTT
>NZ_BAAHFQ010000054.1:0-21122 GCF_054681715.1 Deferrisoma sp. | reverse complement strand
CTCAGCCGGATGGACGGAACCACTCAGGAACTCTGGGCGTTTTCGTCAGTCCGCTGGGCCGGAAGAGTCCCAGTCGTTGGCTGAGTGCCGGATGCAGCGACTGTAGGAGCCACGCCCGGCGCTCCAGCAGGCCCCATGCCCCCACCCGTGTCTATTTAGGCGCCGGAGGAATAAGACCAACGAAAGTATTGTCAGATCCCCGGCGTTGCAACGGAAACCCGCGGGTGGGGGGCTGGTGGAGAGCCGGGCGAGGCTCCTTACCTCGCCGCGCCATCACCACGCCCGGATCGCTTCGAAAGATCCGGAACGTCCGCCACTGCCGCCGCGCCCTGCCGAGCCGACAACGGAATGGGAAGGCGCGGCGATCGGGCGCCGCACTCGCGCCCGGCCGGAACCCGTCCCCCAGCCGCCCCCAGGCAATACTTTTGAAGGCATTAGTAACTATCCCCGCCCCTCAGGTTCCCCACGACGCGTACTCCCGGATGTCCGAGTAGGCCACGACCCGGTTCCGGCCGGTCTCCTTGGCGGCGTAGAGAGCCTGGTCGGCCCGGGAGATCAGGGCGTCGGGGGTGTCGTCGCCCTCCTGGGCCACCCCGAGCCCGAGGCTCGCCGTCACCCGGAGGGTGCGGCCCTCCCAGGGGATTTCCTCGGCCTCCAGGGCCTTGCGGATCCGCTCCGCCAGGGCCCGGGCCCCGGTTTCGTCGGTGTTGGGCAGCAGGATCGCGAACTCCTCCCCGCCGTACCGGGCCACGTGGTCGGTCTCCCGCGCCAGGGAGCGGAGGGTTCCGGCCACGGCCCGGAGCACCTGGTCGCCGGCCGGGTGGCCGTGGCGGTCGTTCACGCGCTTGAAATGGTCCACGTCGGCCAGGAGAAGCGCCAAGGGGCTCGGGTACCGCCGGGCCCGGGAGAGCTCCGCCGTGAGGCGGTCGAGGAACGCCCGGCGGTTCCACAGGCCGGTGAGGGGGTCGCGGGTGGCGAGCTCCCGGAGCTGCTCCAGGCTCCGCAGCTGCAGGAGGGCCTGGCCGGCGAGCTGGGCCAGCACGTCGGCGAACTCCACGGCCGAGCGGTCGAACGCTTTGGGCTGGCGGTGGCCCAGGCACAGCACCCCCACCGGCTCCCCGTGGGCCTGCATGGGGTACATGAGCAGGCTCGGGAACTCGGGCACCCGGATGCCCGGGCCGAAAAGGGGCCGGCGGGTGTTGCCGCGGCCCTCGGCGTAGTGGAGGTAGTTGCGGCTTGCGAGCACCCAGCCGGCGAGCCCTTCGTCCGGCCCGAACTCCTTGCCGCGCAGGTCGGCCCAGGGCTCCAACACGGCCTCGAACCGAAGCCGGCGGTCGGTTCCCACGATGGCCACGGCGGCGAACGGGGGGCCGAGGCGCATGGAGAGGGTCGTGAGGAGGAGGTCGAGCACCTCCCCTTGGGACTCGAACTCGGAGACCCGCCGGGAAAACTCGTGGAGGTGCTGGAAATCCCGGGCCTCCCGCTTCACGGTCTCGAAGGCGCGGATCTGCTCGAGGAACTCCCCCACCAGGTGGGCCGCCACCTCGAGGGCCGTGACCTGGGCCTCTCCGAAGGCCTGGGGGCCGAGGCCGTCCACGGCCAGGACCCCCTGGACCCCGCCGTCCCCCCGGAGGGGGACCCCGGCGAACGAGCGCACGGGAACCCGGGAGGCGTAGTATCCGAGCCGGGCGGCGGGGTCCCGGAGATCCCCGATCACCAGGGGTTTCTCGTTTCGCACGATCCAGTGGAACGCGGTGGCGTCCAGCCGGATCTGGGCGTCCTCCCGGATGCCCCCGTGGTGGTCGGTCACGAGTTCCCGGATGTAGAGGGTGCCGTCCCCGCTTCGAAGCACCAGAAGGGCGGTGTGGGCGCGGACCCGTTCCTTGAGGGCCGAGAGGAACCGGAACAGGGTCTCGTCGATCCGCACCAGACCCCCCCGCCCGCCGAGCTCCACCGGCGCCCGGGCCCCGAGGGTGGCCGCGTCGCGCTGGAGCTTCTCGTAGGCGACCCGAAGCTTTTCCCGGCGGCGGCGCTCGGCCCAGGCGACGATACCGGCCGCTGCGGCCAGGATCTCGAGGCCGAGGAGGGTGGGCACGAACGCGTGGGGCCGTAGCCCTGCGGCCACCGCCGGGAGGGCCAGAAGCCCGGCCGGGGGCAGCCAGGGCGCCAGGGCCACCACGGCCGCCCCGAAAACGGCCAGCGGCCAGGGGGCCGGAACCGCCAGGCCCTCGAGCACGGTTTGGAGGGCCAGCACGGTCAGCACGCCCACCTCCACCCGGTCCAGGTCCCCGGGTTCGGGCGTGGCGGTGGCCCGGTGGAGGCGCCAGACGTAGTGGGCGGTGAACCCCGCGAGGAACACGAGCGCCGCCGGCCGGAGACCGGCGGCGGGTGAGAAGAGGCCCGCCAGGAGCGCCGCCGCGTACGCGGCCGGGACCAGGGTGCGCAGCGCGAGCGCCCAGTGTACCCAACCCGGGCGGCGGGGCCGGACGCGATCAGCGGCGGGCATTTTCCGTTTCCGGCAGGAGGAACAGGGTCTCCCCCTCGCGCACCATGCCCAGATCCTCGCGGGCCCGGCGTTCGATGGCGCGGGGATCTCCGGACCGTAGCGCGCGGATCTCCCGCACGAGATCCTTCTCCCGGGCCTTCATGGCCAGGATGTCCTGCTCGAGCCCCCGTTTCTCCCGGGCCAGCCGGCGTACCACCGGGGCCGCGTCCAGGAGCGCCGTGGCGAAAAAGCCCACCGCCCCGGCGAGGAACAGGGCGCAGATCATTTTGTCCCGTCTCGACATGGCCTCACGCTCCCAGGGGTCACTCGAGCTCGAACCGCACGGTCACGATGCCCCACTGCTCCACGTTGCGCCCGGCCGGAAGCGGGTTGAACCGGAGTCGGGCCACGTACTGTTGGGCGATCCGGTCGAGATCTGGCGCGCCCCTCTGGACCACCAGGGTCTGGGTCACGTCCCCCCGCGGTGAGACCCAGAACTTGACCCGCACGGTCACGGGCTGGACCACGGGGACCGCCGGCACGGGCGGGGCCTCCAGGAGGCTGCGGCTGGCCCCCTCCTGCCACTCGATGTCCAAGGGCTCCAGGGGCGCCGGAGGTTCCGGCTGCTCCCGGGTCTCCAGCCGGGCCAGGAGTTCTTCCACCCGGGTCCGGGTTGCCCCCTCGGGGGCGGCCACGGCCGGCACCACGGCCGGCAGGTGGGGCATCGGTTCCGGGGCCGGGGGAAGCGGCGGCGGAGCCACCCAGGGCACCTCGTCCGGCTCGGCCGGGGCCGGGGCCCTCCGGGACGGCGGCCGGATCGGGGGCGGTGGGGCAACCCGCGGCGCGGCGCCGAGCTCCGGGAACAGCACTTGCCCGAGGATCCTCTCGGCCTCCGCGGACTCGAGGGGCTCGGGGGGCGCCTCGGGTTCCGGCGGCGGCTCCGGCGGCTCCGGCCTGAGCGGCTCGGCCTCGGGGCGCAGGAGCTCCACCTCCACCGGACCGCGGTCCCGCACCGGAAGCTGCCACCGAAAACCCGGGGTGAGGACCAGGAGGGCCCCGTGAACGGCCAGGCTCGCGGCCAGCGCGAAGGAAAGGGGGCTCTGCCGGGTCACCGCCTCACCGCTTCGGCCGGGTCGCGATGGCCAGGCGGTGGAGCCCCGCGCTCTTGGCCCGGTCCATGACGTCCACCACGTGCAGGTGGCGGGTGGCCTCGTCGGCCTCGATGATCACCAGGGTGTCGGGGTTGGCCCGGGCCACCTCGGCAAACCGGGCGTCCAGGTCCTCGGGGCTCGCCCGCCGGTTGCCCAGGTACAGGGTTCCCTCGGCGTCGATCTTGACCCGGAGGTCCTTCACCTCCTGGCGGACCGGCTCGGAGCGGGCCCGGGGCAGGTCGATCCGGATGCCGGGGGACACGACAAAGGTGGTGGAAAGCATAAAAAAGATGAGGAGCAGGAAGACCACGTCCACCAGGGGGGTGATCTCGAGCCCCACGAGTTCCCTTCGCTTTTTGCGGAACTCCATGGCCTAGCCCCCGGCCGCCTTGGCGGCCGAGACCGGTCGGCGGTCGGGCCGCTTGACGAGATCCACGAAATGGATCGCGTGCTGCTCGAGCTCGAGCACGATCCGGTCCACCTTCCCCAGGAAATACCGGTAGGCCACGAAGGCCGGGATGGCCACGGTGAGGCCCGCCGCGGTGGTGATAAGGGCCTCGCTGATGCCCCCGGCGAGGCTCGCCGGGTTCCCCACCCCCTCGACGCTGATCACGGTGAAGGCCTTGATCATGCCGCTCACCGTGCCCAGGAGCCCCAAAAGGGGGGCCACGTTGGCCACGGTGCCGAGCACGCCGACGTAGCGCTCGAGGTGGGCGGCCTCCCGCCGGCCGACCTCCTGGACCGCCTCCTTCACGACCTCGCGCTCCAGGCCCGCGTTCTTCAGCGCCGCCGCCAGGATGCGGGCCAGGGGGCTGCGACTCCGGCGGCAGACCGCCAGGGCCTCTTCCACCTGTCCCCGGCGGTAGAGGTCCTCGGCCCGCCGCAGGAGATCCCGGGGGATGTTCCGGCCGGTCCGGAGCATCCAGGCCCGCTCCAGGAACACGGCGAGCCCGATCACCGAGCACGCCGCGATCGGGATCATGAGGATGCCGCCTTTCAACAGGTATTCGTACATCGATCTCCTCCGGAGGAAGAGCAGGGAATCCGCGGGAAGTTTCCCGACCGGTCGGCGGGGGCCGGCCCGGGGATCCTCGGTCTAGGGTTCGCCGCCCTCGGAACGGGCCTCCAGGCGCGCCCGTACGCTCTGGGCCCGCTCGGTCTCGCCCCGGGCCTCCAGGAGGTCGGCGGCCCGGCCCAGGGCTTCCCGGACCAGGGGGTCGTCGTCCGGGTACAGGTACCCGATTCGCAGAAAGGTTTCCAGGGCCTCGTCCGGCCGTCCGGCCGCCTCGAGGGCCCGCCCGGCCCAGACGAGGGCCCGCAGGCCGTCGGGGCTCTTCCCGAGATCGGCGGCGGCCTGGAGCACGGCGGCCGCCTCACGGGGCCGCCCGGCGAGGAGGAGCACCCTTCCCCGGTCGGCCTCCACGGCCTGGCGCAGGTCGGGCCGGTCGGCGGGGCAGGCCTCGGCGGCGGCGCCCAGGGCCGCGAGCGCCCGGTCCCACTCCAGGAGCGCCGCCCGGGCCCGGGCGGCGGCCCGGAGGGCCTCGACCCGCTCCGGCCCCTCGGAGCGTTGGGCGACCCGTTCCCAGCGATCCGCGGCCCGGGCGTCCCGGCCCTCCGCCTCGGCAAGCCGCGCCAGGTCCCGGAGGGCCGCGAGCCCGACGAGGTCGTCCCGCAAGGCCAGGTCCTCGAGGATCCGGGCCGCACCGTCCCGGTCTCCCCCGGCGAGTCGCTGGCGGGCCGCCTCGAGCCGGGCCTCGGCGGCCCGGGCCGTCTCGCCGGCCGCCTGGGCCGCCCGGTCGTAGGCCCGGGCCGCCTCGGCGGGCCGCCCCTCCGCTTCCCACAGGCGGGCCAGGGCCAGGGCCAGGTCCACGCCCCGGGGATCGGCCGGGTAGTCCCGGAGGAACCCCTCCACCGCCGACGAGAGCTCCTCGGCGCGGCCGAGCCGCACCAGGCACAGGGCCTCCCCGAACCGGGCCTCGGGCCCGTCCGGCAGGGCCCGGTAGGCCGCCCGGGCCTCCTCGAACCGCTCCAGGTTGTAGAGGCAGTCGGCCACCTTGAGCCGGGCCTCGGCGCCCACGGGGTCGGGCTCGGACTGGAGCTGGCGGAACGCCTCCAGGGCCTTGGCGAACCGGCCGGCCTGGTACCACACCCATGCCAGGGTCCGCCGGGCCTCCACCGCGAACGGCCCCCCGGGGTCGTCGGCCACGAGCGCCGACAGGATCTCCTCGGCCCGTCGGTCCTCGCCCGCACGGGCGAGCATCCAGCCCCGGAAGAACCGGGCCGCCGACCGGTAGTAGGGATCGGCCGCGGTGGCCTCGAGCCGGTCCAGGGCCGAGAGGGCCGCCGGCAGGTCGCGGCGGTTGTACAGGGCCCGGGCCCGGGCCAGGAGGGCTTCGTCCCGGTTCGGGTCCTCGGGGAACCGGGCCAGGAACGCCGCGAACCGGCGCGCGGCCTCGTCCCACCGCCGCTGGTCGAAGGCGATCCAGGCCTCGCCGTACCGGGCCAGGGGCTCGGCGGCGCTACCCTCGGGCACGGCCGCGAACGCCTCGGCCGCGCCCTCGAGGTCGCCGAGGCGGTAGAGGGCCTCCCCCAGCCAGGCCCGCAGCCAATCCCGGCGATCGTAGGTGGGGTGGCTCTGGAGCGCCGCCCGGAGCACCCGGGCCGCTTCGGCCGGTTGGCCGGCCAGTAGGAGACACAATCCCTCCCGGTGCCGGGAGGGCGCCGCGAGGTCCGACCCGTCGGGAACCCGCCGGAACTCCGCCGCGGCGTCCCCGAACCGGCCGAGGGCGTACAGGGCTTCCCCGGCCAGGTACCGGGCCACGGGCACGTCCCGATCGGCCACGGGGCGGAGGACCGCGAGGGCCTCCTCGGGTCGGGCCGCCTCGAGGAGCGCCCGGCCCAGGGCCACCCGGGCGCGGTGATTCCACTCCCCTTCGGGCACCCCGGCCAGGGTCCTGGCCGCCGCCTCCAGGTCCCCCCGCAGGATCGAGGCCCTCACCAGCCCGTACCGGGCCGCGGCCCTGAGGTCCGGGTCCTCTGCCGCTTGGGCCACGGCCCGAAGCTGTTCGGCGGCTTCCGGGGCCTTGCCGCGGTCGAGAAGGATCCAGGCCAGGAGGAGGCGGGCGGTGTCCCGGCCGGGGTGATCCGGGTAGCGCAGAAGAAACGCGTAGAGCGCGTCTTCCGCCCCCTGGGAATCCCCCGCCCGGAACCGGGCCAGGCCCAGGCCGAGGGAGGCGTGGGGCGCCACCCCGGCGCTTTCGGGCTCGAGGGCGCGGGCGAACGCGTCGGCCGCCTCGGCAAACCGCGATGCCTCGAGCCGCGCCTGCCCGATGCGGTACCACGCTACGGCCCGAAGCGTCGGGGCATCGGCCTCGGCGATCTCCTGCCAGAGGGACAGGGCCTCGTCGGCCCGGCCGAGCCGATCGAGGCACCAGGCCTGCCGGACCCGGGCCTGCCAAAGCCGCTCACCCCGAACCAGGGCGTAAAATCCTACGGCGTCCTCGAGCTTTCCCTGGGATCGGCGGATCTCCCCCAGCCAAAAGGCCGCGTCGTCCCCCTCGGGGGTATCGGGAAACCGATGCCGGAGTTCCAGGAAGAACCGTTCGGCCTCGGCGCGGTTTCCCCGGCTCAGGCGGTCGAGGGCGGTCTTGTGGATGCCCTCGGCCCCCTTGGCGGCCCGGGCGATCGCGGAGGTCAGGGCCCCCCGGTAGGCGCAGCCGGGCGACCGGACCTCGGGGGAAGGGGGAGCCACCGGGGTGGGAAGCTCCGGGGCGGGGACGGGCGGGAGGTTGACCGGAACCAGGATCGTGCCCGGCTCCAGGGGCAGAACGCCGCGGCGCGACGCCTCGAGCCGAAGGGGGTCGCGGGCCCGCACCACCACCTCGGGCACGCTCAGTTCCCCGGGGCCCGTCTCCAGGCCGAGGCTGAGCGAGGCGAGCCAAAGCGCAGCGGCCGCGCCGGCTAGGGTTCGGATCCAGGCGGTGGCGGGCCGCAAGGGGGATCTACTCGGCCGGGCCCCGGACCCGGGTGAGGTACTCGACGATGATGCCGGCGTCCTCCGGGGAGATCATGCCCGAGGAGTACCGGGCCATCCGGGAGACGGTCTTCTCCCAGCCCGCCCGGTCTTTGTTCTTCTTCAGCGCGCGGTCCGGGGAGTGGCAGGCCGAACATTTCTTTTCGAACAGGGCCTTGGCCGCTTCGAGGTCGAAATCCTGGGCGACGGCGGGGCCGACGACGAGGCCCGACACGAGGGCGAGGCAGGCGAGCCAGCGGCGCATGGTGGTCCTCCTTTTGGGGAAAGGGGGCGAAAAGCGCCCGAAGGCGGTCAGTATAACACCGCGGGCCGGGGGCTCAAAACGCGCCGCGAACCTCGTCCTGCACGCGGGCCAGGAACTCGGCGACGTGGTGGGTGTAGAGGTCGTACTCCACCAGGAACGCGTCGTGGCCGTAGTCGCTCTCGACCCGGATGTGCTCGACCCGCTTGCCGTTGCGCCGGAGGATCTCCTCCATGATGTCGGTGTCGAGCGGGGGGTAGAGCCAGTCGCCGGTGAACGTGATGAACCGAACGGGGCAACGCACCTGGGCCAGGGCGTCCTCCATGCCGTTGGGGAACCCGTCGCCAAGGTCGAACAGATCGAGGGCCTTGGTGAGGTACAGGTAGCTGTTGGCGTCGAACCGCTCGGCGAACTTGTACCCGTTGTAGTGGAGGTAGCGCTCCACGTCGTACTGGGCCGAGAACGCGTAGATGCCCTCGCGGCCCGAGATGCGCCGCCCGAACTTGTGGCGCATGGACGCGTCGCTCAGAAACGTGATGTGGCCGATCATCCGGGCCACGGCAAGCCCGTCGCGGGGGGGTTCGTGGCCGTAGTAGTTGCCGCCCCGCCAGTTGGGATCGCTCATGATGGCCCGGCGTCCGATCTTGTTGAACCCGATGCTCAGGGGGGAGGAGGCGCCGGTGGTGGAGATCGGCACGATGGACCGGACCCGGTCGGGATAGCGCACGGCCCACTCCAGGGCCTGCATGCCGCCCATGGAGCCGCCGATCACGCAGAGCACCTCCGGGATGCCCAGGTGATCCAGGAGGAGGGCCTGGACCCGCACCATGTCCCGCACCGTGACCACCGGGAACGCCATGCCGAACGGCCTTCCGGTGCGGGGATTGATGCTGGCGGGGCCGGTGGTGCCCCGGCAGCTCCCCAGCACGTTGGAGCAGACCACGAAGTACCGGTCGGTGTCGATGGGCCTCCCCGGGCCGATCATGGGGTCCCACCACCCGGGTTTGGGATCGTGGGGGGTGTGGTAGCCGGCGGCGTGGGCGTCCCCGGACAGGGCGTGGCACACCAGAACCACGTTGTCCTTGCGGGGTGAGAGAGTCCCGTAGGTCTCGTAGACCACCTCGATGGGACCGAGGATCCGGCCACTCTGCAGGTAGAGCTCGTCGGGGGGGGAGCACAGGACGGCCTTCTGGGGCGACACGAGGCCCACCCCGGCCGAAGGGGACGGCTTGGTCAACCGGGTTCCTCCTCTCCTCACCGTAGGGGCGGAACGCGGCCGGAGGGGAGGGGCGCACCGGGCCGCGAGTCCGAAACACTCTTATCTGTCCAGGATGGAGCACCGGACCCCGAGCGGGGTTGGTTGCTGTGGCTTCCCAGGGCCTGGTCCCTCCGCCACTCTCGATAAGAAGTCGCCGGCCTCGCGGCGCGGGGTCCGGGGATTGCCGGACCCCAAAAATAGAAGAACAGGGGTAGAGCGATTGCTCGCTGCTAACTCCCTGCTCTTCCGGGGGGGCTCTATGTCACCGGCGGCGCCGGTTGCTGTCGTCGTTACGGGTGCCTTTATACGGATCCCGGAGGCGGGTGTCAACCCTCCGGAGAAATTTTTTTTGTGGCCCCGGCGGAGCCCGCGCAGCGGGGGCACAGGCCGTAGAGCTCGAGGCGGTGGTAGCGCACGGTGAACCCGCGCTCCTCGGCCACCTGGCGCTGGAGCCGCTCGATGGTGGGGTGCTCGAACTCCTCGATGTGGCCGCACTGGAGGCACACGAGGTGGTCGTGGTGGTCGACCCCGATGGCGGGCTCGTAGCGCACCCGTCCCTCGTGGAACCGCCGCTCCTTGGCGATGCCCGCCTTGGCGAAGAGCGCGAGCGCCCGGTACACGGTGGAGTGGCTGATCGAGGCGTTCTGGCGCCGCAGGCGGTCGTAGAGTTCGTCCACGCTCACGTGGGCGTCCTCGGCCAGGAACGCCTCGAGGATGGCCTCCCGCTGGCGGGTGGGCCGGAGGCGCTCCTCGCGCAGGTAGGCCCGAAGTTTCTCCTGGGCGGCTTCGAGGCGTTCCTGGAGGGCGGTGCTACCCATGGCGTTCCCCCAAGAGGGCGGCGAGGCGGGCCCCCAGGGCCCCGGCCTCGGCAAGGGCTTCGGGATGGTCGAGGATCTCGGCCTTCCCGTCGACCCCGGGCACCGTGAGGTGGGCCCAGGGTTCGGCCTCGATGGCGTCGCAGACGTAGCGGAAGGTGAGGAGCGCCCCCTCGAAGAGGCGCTTGCCGCGGGTCGCCCCCACCGAGAGGAACACGGCCGGCTTGGGCCCGCCGGCCACCCGGTTCACGGGCCGCTTCTGGAGGTACCGCAGGCTCCAGAGGGCCTGGCACCGGTCGATGAAGGCCTTCGCAAGCGCGCTCACCCCGTAGAACATGATCGGGGAAGCCAGGGCGATCGCCCCGGCGTCGCGGATCCGGTCGTAGAGGGGCGTCATGTCGTCCTGGAGGGCGCAGCCGCCGGTGCGGCAGGCGTAGATTTCGCGGCAGGGGTGGATCGAGAGTTCCCGCAAAATCACCCGTTCCACCGGCCACCCGCTGGCCGTCACCGCCTGGGCGAACCGATCCAGCAGGAGATCGGTGTTCCCGCCGGCCCGAGGGCTCCCGTACACGCACAATACCGGCGGTCTCTCGATTGACACCCCGTTCCCCCGACGACTAGAATCCATGTGCGAATTTTCTCGATCTTCCGACCCGAAGGAGAGGCCCATGAGCACCCCCGAATCCGCCGTGCTTGCCCTGGCCGACGCGGTGAAGTTCGAGTCGGACGGCCGCGATTTCTACCTGCAGGCCGCCGAGCGCGTCGGGAACCCGTTGGCCAAGGCCGTGTTCCAGGCCCTGGCCGAGGACGAACTCGACCATATCCGCAGAGTACGGGAGATTTACGAGGAACTCAAGTCGAAGCCGGGGTGGCCCGACACCGCAGCCATGGTGGCGCGCTCGTCCGGGGTGGAGGACGCGTTTGCGAGGGCGGCCCGGGATCTGGACCGGCAGGTTGCGCCGGACGCCGACGCGGTGGAAGCCCTGGAGAAGGCCGCCGAGATGGAGCGCAAGGGGCTCGACTTCTACCGGAACCGCCTGGCCCAGGCCTCGTGCGACGCCGAGGCCGAGTTCTACCGGCGCCTGGTGGCCGAGGAGGAGGTGCATCTTCGCACCATCGAGCGGGCCCTCGGTGACCTTCGAACCTAGCCGGGAACCGTGACGAATCAGGGCAGCTCGACGCGACTCACGGGCCCGGGTCCCTCGGTGGACCCGGGCCTCGTTCGTCTGGAGGACGGGCTTTGGGTCACCTCGGGACGGGCCGCGGTGGTGGAGGGGCCCGACCACCTGGCGCTCGTGGATCCCGGCGACGAACCCTGGGAGGCGATCGAGCGCGACTTCCGCCGGGTGGAGGCCGAGACCGGGAAGCCCCTCCGGTGGGCCCTGATCACCCACGCCCACCCCGACCACGTGGCGAACCTTCCGCTCCTCTTGCGGGATCGGTCGGGGGTGCGGGTGGTGGCCCACGAGACGAGCCCGCTCTCGGCCGACGTCCGGGTGGCCGGGGAGCGGAGGCTCCCCGGGGTGGGCCCGGGCGTCCTGGCCATCCCCACCCCGGGCCACTCCGACCGGGGGGACGATCTTTCGTTTTTCGTGCCGCCCCACACCCTGTTCTCGGGGGATCTGGTCCAGCCCAAGGGCGAGACCTGGGAGGAGGCGTTCTACCCCAGCCCGTACCCCTATTTTCGGGACGGGGACGCGTACCTGGGGAGCCTGGGGCGGCTGGAGCGCCTCCCGGTGGAACTCCTCGTCACCGGACACCGGGAGATCCGCCGGGGGGCGGCCGCCCGGGCATGGATGCGCCTGACCCGGCGGGCCATCGAGCGCGTGCGGGAGGAGGCCCTGGCCTGGACGGGCGACGAAGACCCCCTCGTGGCGGGCCAGGACGTGTTCCGGCGCCTGTGTCGCGAGCGGGGCATCCCCGAGGAGGTGATCGAGGCGCGGCTAAGCCGGACCAACGGGCCGAGCGCCTTCGAGCGGTTCGATCTGCCCGGGTTCCTGTGGGCCTGGGAAATCAGGAGCCGGATTTCAGAAGACAGACGTCGGTGAGGCGCTTCGCCCCCTGACGACCTTCTCGCTTTCGGGCCCAGGGTGGATCGCCACCGCCTGGACCGAGGGACCGGAGACCGTGCCAGGGGCCAGAAGACAGACGACAGAGGACAGGGGTGCTCTGGCCTCCGACCTCTGAATTCTGATCCTTGGTACGGCAGCCGCTCCCACAGGTCGGCCGACGCGATGACGCCGGAATCCCGAATGTTCTTAGCCGCCTCGCTGCCGAGCAGCCCAGCCGCCTAGCCGAAGTTACGTGGAAGCTCCGTAGGCCGCGGGCCGCGGCCTGTTTGCAAAAACAATGACTTCCGCCTCGGCCACACGGTGGGCCGCCGCGGTCTGGACCGAGGGACCGGAGACCGCAAGACCGGCGACCGTGGACCGAAGTTCCTCCGAACGCCGTCTCCCTTTGACCGGGAAACGGCCCCGCCGTATCCTGGCCCCGCCATGAGATTTCCCCGCCTGTTATCCTGGGTGTCAGCGCTCGTGTTTGCAGTGGCCCTCCAGGGGTGCACCGGACCGGAGGCCCCGGTGGGGCCCCGGGAGAAGACCGACGGCGAGAGCGTGGCGGTGGAGGTGAACGCCCTGGCGCCGGCCTTCGCCGGGAAGACCTTGGGGGGTGGGGAGGTGCGGCTTGCCGACTACGTGGGCAGCCACGTGGTGCTCCTGGAGTTCTGGAGCGTGTTTTGCAAGTCGTGCCTGGAGGAGATGCCCCACATCGAGGAGCTCCAGCGCCGGTACGGGAGGGACGGGCTCCAGGTCATCAGCGTGAACACCGACGTGTTCTCGGCGGCCCGGATCCAGAAGACCCTGGACCGGGCCGGGCTCCATCCGCCCTACCCGGTGCTCCTGGATGTCCGGCAGGAGGTGGTGAAGGCGTACAACGTGGAGGTGCTCCCGGTCACGGTGATCATCGACCGGTCCGGTTGGATCCGGTTGTACCAGGAGGGGTACCGGCCCGGGGATGAGTCCCGGTTCGAGAGGGTGGTGCGGCGGTTCTTGGGCAAGGAGGAAGCCGGGGACGTGACGCTCGCGCCCCGGGGCGGGGTGACGGCGTTCGCGCCGGCGGGGGGGGAGCTGGTGGCCGTGGGGAGCCGGGTGCCGGAGCTGCGGAGCAACGCCCTCGGGGGGCAGGAGGTGCGGGTGGGCCGGGGCAACCCCCAGCTCCTCTTTTTTTGGAGCCTATACTGCCGGCCGTGCCGGGCGGAGTTCGGCCCGGCGGCGGCCTTGGCCCGGCGGTACCGGGACCGGGGCCTTCGGGTTTGGGCGGTGAACGTGGACAACCCCGCCTTGGAGCCCCGGATTCGCCGCTTCCTCGAGGGCAGGGAGGGGCCTCCCTGCGTGGTGGACTGGGGGGGGCGGGGCATCGCCCGGGCCCTCGGCGTGCGGGCCACCCCGAGCGTGGTGCTTCTCGACGCCGAAGGGCGGGTGGTGCACGCGGCCGAGGGCCGGGTGGTGTGGGAACAGCTGGAGGCGGCCGTGGAGGGGGTGCTGGCGTCGGGGAAGCGTTGACACGGGGCGCGGACGTGGTATTTATGGAGCGTTTCGGTTGGAAAATGCCGCTGCCCCTCGGGGCGGGGCGGACGAGGAGACGAGAAGGGCCATGTGGGACTACACGGACAAGGTCAAGGACCATTTTCTGAACCCCCGAAACGTGGGGAAGATGGAGGACCCCGACGCCGTTGGGGAGGTGGGGAGTCTGGCCTGCGGCGACGCGCTGCGGCTCTACCTCAAGATCGAAAACGACCGCATCGTGGACGCCAAGTTCCAGACGTTCGGGTGCGGCAGCGCCATCGCGTCGGCCTCGGCCCTGACCGAGATGGTCAAGGGCAAGACCCTGGACGAGGCGCTCACGATCACGAACAAGGACATCGCCGACTACCTGGGCGGCCTACCCAAGGAGAAGATGCACTGCTCGGTCATGGGGCGAGAGGCTCTGGAGGCCGCGATCAACAACTACCGGGGCATCGAGACGCCCAAGGCCGAGCTCGAGGGCGAGGTGGTGTGCGAGTGCTTCGGGGTGACCGACAAGCAGATCCGCCGGGCGATCCTGGAGAACGACCTCAAGACCGTCGAGGATGTGACCCATTACACCAAGGCCGGCGGGGGGTGCGAGCGGTGCCTGCCGGACATCGAGCGGATCCTCCGCGAGGTCCGGGGCGAGATCCAGCGGGCCAAGGAGGCCGAGCAACGGCCCAAGCGGCTCACCAACCTCCAGCGCATCCAGCTCATCCAGAAGGTGATCGACGAGGAGGTTCGGCCCGGGCTCCAGGCCGACGGGGGCGATGTGGAACTGGTGGATGTGGACGGGACCACGGTGTACGTGCGGTTCCGGGGGATGTGCGTGAACTGTCCGTCGAGCCAGGTGACCCTGCACGACGGCATCGAGGCGCGGCTTCGGGAGATGGTGGACCCCGAGATCCGGGTGGTGGAGGCCTAGGCGATGCGGACGATCTATTTCGACAACAACGCGACGACCCGGGTAGACCCGGCGGTGTTCGAGGAAATGGCCCCCTATTTCTGCGAACTCTACGGGAACCCCTCGAGCATGCACACCTTCGGGGGCCAGGTGGGCAAGAAGATCGCGGAGGCCCGGGAGCGGGTGGCCGCGCTGCTCGGCGCCGACCCCTCCGAGATCGTGTTCACGAGCTGCGGCACCGAGGGCGACAACACCGCGATCCGCTCGGCCCTGGAAGCCCTGCCGGAGAAACGCCACGTGGTCACGACCCGGGTCGAGCACCCGGCGGTGTTGAACCTGGTGAACCACCTCGTCAAGAAGGGCTACCACGTGACGCTGCTGGGGGTGGACGAGCAGGGCATGATCGATCTCGCCGAGTTGGAGGAAAGCCTGCGGGACGACACGGCCATCGTGTCGATCATGTGGGCGAACAACGAGACCGGCACCGTCTTCCCGATCGAACGGGCCGCCGAGATCGTGAAAAGCCGGGGGATTTTGTTCCACACCGACGCGGTCCAGGCCGTGGGGAAGATTCCCATCGATCTCGGGAAGCTGCCGGTGGACTTCCTGGTGCTCTCCGGCCACAAGCTCCACGCCCCCAAGGGGGTGGGGGCCCTTTACGTGCGCAAGGGCACCCCCTACCGGCCGTTCCTGATCGGGGGGCACCAGGAGCGGGGCCGGCGGGGCGGCACCGAGAACGTGCCCGGCATCATCGGGCTGGGGAAGGCCTGCGAGCTGGCCCGGGAGCACATGGACGAGGAGAACACCCGGGTGCGGGCCCTGCGGGACCGGCTGGAGGCGGGGCTCCTGGCCGCGATCCCGGACACCCGGCTCAACGGCCACCCCACCGAGCGGCTCCCCAACACCGTGAACCTGTCGTTCAAGTTCGTGGAGGGGGAGGCGATCCTGCTCCTTCTGGACCAGATCGGGGTGTGCGCGAGCTCCGGTTCGGCCTGCACCTCGGGGAGCCTCGAGCCCTCCCACGTGCTGCGGGCCATGGGGGTTCCGTTCACCTACGCCCACGGGTCGGTCCGGTTCAGCCTGAGCCGGTTCAACACCGAGGACGAGGTGGATTTCGTGGTGGCCGAGCTGCCCAAGATCATCGAGCGGCTCCGTTCGATCTCCCCGTTCACGGAGGACCACGAACCCCCGGCGTGCACCTGCTAGGCGGCCGGGTAGGGGAGCCGCGGGGTGCGAACCGGGGGTGCGGGCCTAGGGGAGCTGGAGCGGCGCCTGGAGGCGCTGGAGCGGGAGTACGACCTGTTTCTGGCCGGCACCCGCCGGGCCGAGCCCGAGCGGGAGCGGCGGGAGGTGGAGCGGGCGCTTCTCAAGGTGGTGGGGTCGCCGCTGCTTTCGACGGCCGAACGGTTTCGGGCAAAGACCCTGGCCCACCGGTTTCGGGCCCTGGAGTCCCGGGTGCGGACCCTCCTGGAGCGGAAGGAAGCCAAGGCCCGGCCCCGGGCCCCGGATGGGGCGGACTCCGGGGGCGCAGAGATCCTGGTGGACCGGGCTTTGCTGGCCGATCCGGGGGCGCTCGACCGGTATGTGGGGCGGTTGCACGCCGAGTTGGGTCGGGTGAGCGGGGGCGGCGCCCCCGTGTCGCGGGAGGACCTCCGGGAGCGGATCCGCAGGGCGGCGGCGGAGCACCTGGGACGGGAGGGGGTTAAGGGGATCCGGTTCCGGCTCGAGGTGGACGGGGGCCGGCCGAAGATCCGGGGGGACCTGGTGGTGGATCGGCGTGGGGATGGGGCGAAGGGGGGCGGCTGATCAGGCGCGCAGGTGGCGGAGCAGCGCCACCAGGGGGTCGTGGCGGACCCGGGTGCCGCGATCGACGGCCAGGGCGATCTCGTCGGCGCGGAGGTCCGCGGGGAACACGGCCGCGGTGATGTCGGCGTCGAGGAGGAGCGCCCCCTCGAGGCGTGCATCGGCCAGGTAGGCGTTGTAGAGGTTGGCCCGGGAGAGGTTCGCCCCCTCGAGATCGGCCCCCTCCAGGTTGGCGAACCGCAGGGAGGCCCCCTCGAGATCGGCCGCGGCGAGGCGGGCGCGGGCCAGCTTGGCGCGGTCGAGGCGGACGCCCCGGAGATCGACGCCCTCCAGGCGGGCGGCGGTGAGGTCGGCGCCCGAAAGGTCGACAATCTGCTGGCGGCGCTGGGCGACCTGGTTGAAGGTGTCCACGTCGCCCCGCTGGAGCAGCGTGAGAAGTTCGTCCCGAAGTTCCACACCAAGACCTCCCTGTGGGGGTAGGAAAGGGAAAAAAGGGGCGCCCCGTCGGGGGCGCCCCTTTTCGGTGGGTCGGGTCGGGTTCAGCGCAGGTGGCGGCTGGCCACCTGGATCCGGTTCATGGCGCGCTCCAGCTTGGCCTCCACCTCGGCATACTCCCGGGATTCCCGGCTGATCTGCTGGAGCTGGGCCTCAGCCTCGGCCTTTTCCGCCTCGGCCTGCTTGAGATCGATCTCGGTGGGGAACTCGGCCTCCTCGGCCAGCACCGTGACCTTGTCGTGCTTGACCTCGGCGAATCCCCGCCGCAGGGCGAGGAAGTGTTCCTCTCCGCCGATCCGGTACATGAGTTCCCCGACGCCCAGGGCCGTCAGAAACGGGGTGTGGCCGGGGAGCACCCCGAACTCGCCCTCCACGCCCGGGGCCGTGACCTCGTCCACGTCCTCGCTGACCAACAGGCGCTCGGGCGTGACGACTTCCAGCCGGAACCGCTCGGTTGCCATGGGGTCCTCCCGGGGTTAGGCGGCTTCCGATTCGAGGATCCGCTTGCCCTTCTCCACGGCCTCCTCGATGGTGCCCACCATGTAGAAGGCCTGCTCCGGGAGGTCGTCGTGCTTGCCGTCGACGATCTCCTTGAAGCCCCGGATCGTGTCGGCCAGCTTCACGTACTTGCCGGGGGTACCGGTGAAGGCCTCGGCCACGTGGAAGGGCTGCGAGAGGAACCGCTGGATCTTCCGGGCCCGGGCCACGATGAGCTTGTCCTCCTCAGAGAGCTCGTCCATGCCGAGGATCGCGATGATGTCCTGGAGGTCCTTGTACCGCTGGAGGATCTGCTGGACCTGCCGGGCCACGGCGTAGTGCTCCTCGCCCACGACCCGGGGGTCCAGGATGCGGCTCGTGGAGTCGAGGGGGTCCACGGCCGGGTAGATGCCGAGCTCCGCGATCTGGCGCGAAAGCACCGTGGTCGCGTCGAGGTGGGCGAACGTGGTGGCCGGGGCCGGGTCGGTGAGGTCGTCGGCCGGCACGTAGATCGCCTGCACCGAGGTGATGGACCCCTTGGAGGTGGTGGTGATCCTCTCCTGGAGCTCGCCCATCTCGGTGGCGAGCGTCGGTTGGTAGCCCACGGCCGAGGGGATCCGGCCCAGGAGCGCCGACACCTCGGACCCGGCCTGGGTGAACCGGAAGATGTTGTCGATGAAGAGCAGCACGTCCTGCCCCTCGACGTCCCGGAAGTACTCGGCCACGGTGAGCGCCGTCAGGGCCACCCGGGCGCGGGCCCCCGGGGGCTCGTTCATCTGGCCGTAGATGAGGGCGGCCTTGTCGATGACGCCCGACTCCTTCATCTCGAGCCAGAGGTCGTTGCCCTCACGGGTGCGCTCGCCCACGCCGCCGAACACGGAGAACCCGCCGTGCTGCTTGGCGACGTTGTTGATGAGCTCCATGATGAGCACGGTCTTGCCCACGCCGGCTCCACCGAACAGGCCGATCTTTCCGCCCCGCAGGTAGGGGGCGAGCAGGTCCACCACCTTGATCCCGGTCTCGAGCACCTGCATCTCGGTGCTCATCTCGGTGAACGGGGGGGCGGGCTTGTGGATGGGGCTGCGCATCTTGGCCTCGACCGGCCCCGCCTCGTCCACGGGCTCGCCCACGACGTTCAGGATCCGCCCCAGGGCCTCCCGGCCCACCGGCACGGAGATCATCTCGCCCGTGTTCAAGACGGGCTGCCCGCGCACCAGGCCCTCGGTGGAGTCCATGGCGATGCACCGGACGGTGTGCTCGCCGAGGTGCTGGGCCACCTCGACCACGAGGTTCCACTCCCGGTCGTCGATGGAGGGGTTCGTGATCTTGAGGGCGGTGTAGATCTCGGGCAGTTCCCCCTCGAAGGCCACGTCCACGACGGGCCCGATGACCTGGCTGATTTTTCCGTATTCGTTGCTCATGGGCTACAGGCCTCCTTCGGTGAGCCGCCGGCCTAACGCATGGCCTCGACGCCGTTGACGATGTCCATCAGCTCGGTGGTGATCGCTTCCTGCCGCGCCCGGTTGTACTGGAGCGTCAGCCGGGCGATCATCTCGGTGGCGTTGTTGGTGGCGGAGTCCATGGCCGTCATCCGGGCGCCGTGCTCGCTCGCGGTGCTCTCGAGGAGCGCCCGGAACAGCCGGACCTCCACGTAGCGCGGGAGCACCCAGTTGAGCATGTACTCCTCGCTGGGTTCGTAGATGTACTCGGTGGTCGAGGTCTCGGGGTCGACCGGCATGGGCTCCACCGGGAGCAGGCGGTCGAACACCACCCGCTGGGAGAGGGCGGAGCGGAACTCGTTGTACACCATGTAGACGAGGTCGATCTCCCGGTTGATGTACCGCTCGATCACCTCCCGGGCGATCCCCTGGGCGTCGGCGTAGCCGGCTTTGCCGAAAAGTTCGGTCTTGTGGCCGATGATCTCGGCGTTCCTGCGGCGGAAGTAGTCCACCGCCTTCTTGCCCACCAGATACAGGGGCACGGCCTCGTACTCGGGGCCCTTCTCCCGGAGGAACCGCTCGGTGGACCGGAGGATGCTGGCGTTGAACGAACCGCACAGGCCCCGGTCGCTGGTGAACACGACGAGGCACACCCGGCGGGGGTCCCGCCGCTCCAGGAGCGGGTGGGCCTCCTCCTCGGTGCGCAGGGCCAGGCTCGAGAGCACCTCCAACATCTTGTCGGAGTAGGGCCGGTTTTGAAGGATGGCCTCCTCGGCCCGCCGGAACTTGGCGGCCGAGACCATCTTCATGGCCTTGGTGATCTGCTGGGTGCTCCGGACGCTGGCGATCCGGTTCCGGATGTCCTTCAGGTTGGCCATCGGCGCATGCTCCCCGGGATCACTCGGCCACGAAAACCTTGTCGAACTCGGCCAGGGCCTCGTCGATCTTCTTCTTGAGCTCGTCGTCCAAGGCCTTCTTGGTGCGGAGCTCCTCGAGCACGTCGGGCCGTTTGGTGTCGAAGAAGGAGTAGAGCTGCTCCTCGTAGCGGTGGAGCTGGCCCACCTCGTACTTGTCGACCCAGCCGTTGGTGGCCGCGTAGATGATGAGCACCTGCTTCTCGACCGGAAGGGGCGCGTACTGGCCCTGCTTCAAGATCTCCACGAGCCGGGCGCCCCGGGCGAGCTGGCGCTGGGTGGCCTTGTCGAGGTCGGAGCCGAACTGGGCGAAGGCCTCGAGCTCCCGGTACTGGGCGAGGTCGAGCCGCAGGGACCCGGCGACGCTCTTCATGGCCTTGATCTGGGCCGATCCGCCCACGCGCGACACCGAGAGGCCCACGTTGATGGCCGGCCGCACGCCCGAGTAGAACAGGTCGCTCTCCAGGTAGATCTGGCCGTCGGTGATCGAGATCACGTTGGTGGGGATGTAGGCCGACACGTCGCCGGCCTGGGTCTCGATGATGGGAAGCGCGGTGAGGCTCCCGCCGCCCTTCTCGTCCGAGAGCTTGGCCGCCCGCTCGAGAAGCCGGGAGTGCAGGTAGAACACGTCGCCGGGGTAGGCCTCGCGGCCCGGCGGCCGGCGCAGAAGGAGCGAAAGCTGTCGGTAGGCCACGGCCTGCTTGGAGAGGTCGTCGTAGATGATGACCGCGTGCTTTCCGTTGTCGCGGAAGTACTCGCCCATGGCGCACCCGGCGAAGGGGGCGATGTACTGGAGCGGCGCGGGCTCCGACGCCGTGGCCGACACCACGATGGTGTAGTCCATGGCGTTGTGTTCCTTGAGCCGGGCCACCACCTGGGCCACGGTGGAGCGCTTCTGGCCCACGGCGACGTAGATGCAGATCACGTCGGTGTCGCGCTGGTTGATGATGGTGTCGATCGCCACCGCGGTCTTTCCGGTCTGGCGGTCGCCGATGATGAGCTCCCGCTGACCCCGGCCGATCGGCACCATGGAGTCGATGGCCTTGAGGCCCGTCTGCAGCGGCTCCTTCACGGGCTGGCGGAGCACGATGCCGGGGGCCTTCACGTCGATGACCCGGGTCTCCGAGGTCTCGATCTCGCCCAAACCGTCGATGGGGTTACCCAGGGGGTCCACGACACGCCCGAGAAGCCCCTCTCCGACGGGCACCGACACGATGCGGCCGGTGCGCTTGACGATGTCGCCCTCTTTGATGTGGATGTCCTCGCCGAAGATGGCGGCGCCGACGTTGTCCTCCTCAAGGTTCAGGGCCATGCCCATGATGCCGCCGGGGAACTCCACGAGCTCGCCGGCCATGCACTTCTCGAGGCCGTGGATGCGGGCGATGCCGTCACCCACGGTCAGGACGACGCCGGTCTCGGCCACGTCGACGTCGGCCTGGAAGTTCTGGATCTTGGTCTTGATGATCTGGCTGATCTCTTCGGCGCGGATCTGCATGGCTCTATCACCCCTTTAGGAAGCTATCGCGCAGCCGCTGGAGCTGGGT
>NZ_BAAHFQ010000053.1:0-21563 GCF_054681715.1 Deferrisoma sp. | reverse complement strand
GTCAAGACCATCGCCCGCAAATACGGGCTCCACGCCACGTTCATGCCCAAGCCGGTGTTCGGCATCAACGGCTCGGGCATGCACACGAACCAGTCGCTCTTCCGCCTCGACGGCACGACCGCGTTCTTTGACCCCGAGGCCCCGCTGCAGCTCTCGGCCACGGCCCGGCAGTACATCGCCGGCATCCTCAAGAACGCCCGGAGCTTCGTGGCCGTGACGAACCCGCTGGTGAACTCCTACAAGCGGCTCGTGCCGGGGTACGAGGCGCCGGTGTACGTGGCCTGGTCGGCCTCGAACCGAAGCGCGCTGGTCCGGATCCCGGCGGCCCGGGGCATGTCGACCCGGGTGGAGGTGCGCTGCCCCGACCCCACCTGCAACCCCTACCTGGCCTTTGCGATGATGCTCAACGCCGGGCTCGACGGGGTGCGAAACGGGCTCGACTGCCCGCCCCCGACCGATGCGAACATCTTCGACATGACCGGGGAGGAGAAGACCGCGGCCGGGATCCCGAGCCTGCCGGCGTCGCTGGCCGAGGCCCTGGACGAGTTCGAGAAGAACCCCCTGAGCCGGGCCACCCTGGGCGATCACATCTTCGAAAAGTACGTGGAGGCCAAGCGCAAGGAGTGGGATCAGTTCCGCACGGCTGTCACGGACTGGGAGGTTCAAACCTACCTGGGGATCTACTGATCCCGTTTGCGTTCGAACAGACATCCAGCCCGGGGGCCCGGCAAGGGGCCTGGTTCCGGCCGTGCGTGAGTGCGGCATCCGGCCACTGTAGGAGCCACGCCCGGCGCTCCACCAGGCCCCTTGCCGGGCCGAATCAGGGAACGGTAGCTTTGAACGCAACTTGGTATCAGGGGCAGGCCGCGGCCGGGGCGCCCGTGTGGGATCGGGCGCCCCGGTTTCGTTTGCCGTTCGGTATCCGAGGAGTCGGGAAGCCATGCCAACCGCCGTGGTGTTCGACCTCGACGGCACCCTCGTGGACAGCCTGCGGGACATCGCCCGGGCGGCCAACGCCGTGCTCGGGCGGTTCGGGTTTCCGCCGCACCCCGAGGGGGCCTACCGCCGGTTCGTGGGCGACGGCATGGAGATGCTCGTCCGCCGGATCGTTCCCCCGGGCCGGGCCGAGGACGACGTGGCCCGGGTGCTCGCCGCGCTCCGGGACGAGTACCGGCGCCGATCCCTGGAGACCACCCGGCCCTACCCGGGGGTCCCCGAGCTCCTCGACGGGCTCGTGGCCCGGGGCGTCCCGTTCGCCGTGGTGACCAACAAGCCCCACGAGCCGGCCGAGGAGATGGTGCGCGCGCTTCTGGGCCCCTGGCCGTTTCGGGCCGTGATCGGTGCGGGGCCCGACACCCCCCGCAAGCCCGACCCGACGGGGGCGCTTCGCGCCGCTCGGATTCTGGAGGTTCGGCCGAAGGACTGCCTGTACCTCGGCGACACGGCCACCGACATGGAGACGGCCCGGGCCGCGGGTATGGTGCCGGTGGGGGCCCTGTGGGGCTTCCGGGACGAGACGGAACTCCGGGCCGCGGGCGCGGTGCACCTCTTGGCCCGGCCCGAGGACCTGCTGGCCCTCCTGGACGGTGCCCGGCCGGCCGGGGAAGCCCCGTGAGCGCGACCCCCGGCGCCGTTGGGCTTCGGGCGCGCCCCGGGCCGTGGGTTTACTGGGTCTCGGCGGGCCTGGTGATCCTCCTGTGGGGCGGTTCCTACGCGGCCACCAGGGCCGCGGTGCGGGAGTTTCCCCCGCTCCTCCTGGCGTTTCTCCGGTTCGCCGTGGCCGGGTTCCTGTTCGGGCCCTTCGTCCGGACCCGTTGCTCGGGGGTGCGCCTGGACCCGGCCGACCGGTGGGCCGCCGCCGGCCTGGGGCTCACGGGGGTGACCCTCTACTTCGCCTTCGAGAACCTGGGGCTCGCCCGGACCACGGCGAGCCACGGGGCCCTGATCATCGCCACGATCCCGCTCGCCACCGAACTCGTCGAGGCCGCGCGCCGCCGCCGCTGGCCCAGACCCCGGGTGCTCCTGGGACTCGCCACGGCCCTCCTCGGGGTGGGGGTGATCGTGGGGGCCGACGCGGGACCCGGCGCCACCGCCCTGGGCGACGGCCTCATGTTCGGCGCGGTGGCCTCGTGGGTGGCCTACACCTTTCTGGCCGAACGGCTCGGCCGGCGGTACCCGAACCTCTGGGTGACCCAGGTCGCCATGGTCACGGGCGCGGCGTTTCTGGCCCCCCTGGCGGCCGTGGAGTGGGTCGTGGCGCCGCCGGTGGCCGCGCCCTCCCCGGCCGGCTGGGCCGCCTTCCTCTACCTCTCGGTCCTCTGCTCGGCGCTGGCCTATCTTCTCTGGAACGCCGCCATCCCGGCCCTGGGCAGCACGGCGGTGAACACCCTGATCTACGGGATCCCCCTGGCCGGGGTGGCCTCGGGGGTGGTGTTTCTGGGGGAGCCCCTTTCCCGCTCCATGCTGTGGGGCGCGGGCCTGATCCTGGCCGGTGTGTGGGCGGCGACCCGTGCGGGGGTCAAGAAGTCGGGGCCGGATGCCGTTTCGTGTCCCTAGACGATGACCCGAAGGGACCCCGAGGTCCGGATCCCGAAAAACGTGTGGCCGGAGGCAGCGGTCCTCCCGGTTCACCGAAACCCGTCCCTCACCCGCCCGAGGGGGATGCGTGCGGCGGGGGTTGTGAACGGAGAGCATTGACGGTGAAGCACCGGAAAGACGGTCTGGGGATCCTGCTTTTGGCGCTTGCCCTGCTCGCCGCCGGCTGCGGCCTGTGGCGGGGCGAGTTCGAGGGCAAGGTGGTCCGGGTGATCCGGGGTGACACCATCAAGGTCCAGAAGGACTCCGGCCGGATCGTGCGGGTGGTGCTGGCCGGGGTGGACACGCCGGAGCGGGGCCAGCCGTACGAAAAGCGGGCCCGGCGGTTCGTGCAGGCCAAGGCGATGGGAAAACGGGTCCGGGTGATCGCCCAGGGCCGGAACCGCTACGGGCACACCCTGGGGGTGGTTCTGCTCCCCGGCGGCAAGAACCTGAACCGGCTCCTCGTGGCCGAGGGGCTCGCCTGGGCCGATCCCGACTACGACGAGGACCCCGAACTCAAAATGCTCGAGGAGCGCGCCCGGCGGTTCCGAAAGGGCCTGTGGCGCGACGACAACCCCGTTCCTCCCTGGGAGGTCCACCGGAAGAAGAGCTGGCGCGACCACGACTGAACCGGCTATGATCCCTGGCCGGAAGCCCCGGCGGGGTGTTGTCGCGGCCTGGAAAGCCCGCTCCGGATCGGAATCCAGACGGCGGAATGTAGGGGACAGGGCTGCGCCGCAAGGGTTTTCCCCGGCCACGATCCTCTGAATCCCGGCCCCTGACACGGCTGCACGCGGCTCTCCACCAGACCCCGTGCTCCCGAGCTTTGGCGCGGTTCGAGAGCCGCCCGGCTGCCTACCGGCTGCCCCACGGGTCGAAGCCCCACCCATGACCAACGACCAACGACCAACGACCAGCGACCGAAGTTGCGGCACCTACCGTCTTCTCGACACCGGCCACGAGCGCCGGCTCGAGGAGGTGGGCCCGCTGCGCGTGGTGCGCCAGGGGTTGGCCGCCCTGTGGCCGCCCCGGCTTCCGGCGGCCGAATGGGACCGGGCCGACGCGGTCCACCACCGAAGCGACAAGGGCGGGGGCCGGTGGGAGTGGCGGACCGGGGAGCCCCGGGAGTTCGCCATCGCGTACGGGGGGAGCCGGTTCCGGATCCGGCTCACCGATTTCGGCCACCTGGGGCTTTTCCCCGAACAGGCCGAAAACTGGGACTGGCTCCGCCGGACCCTTCGGGCGATGGGGGGATCGGAGCCCCCCAAGGTCCTGAACCTCTTCGCCTACACCGGCGGGTCCACCCTGGCCGCGAGCCAAGGTGGGGCGGCCGTGGTCCACGTGGACGCGGCCCGGGGCGTGGTGGACTGGGCCCGGGAGAACGCGCGGCTCTCGGGGGTGGCCGACCGGCCCATCCGGTGGATCGTGGACGACGCGCTCAAGTTCGTGCGGCGGGAGGGCCGGCGGGGCAACCGGTACCAGGGGATCGTCCTCGATCCCCCCACCTTCGGCCGGGGGCCCAAGGGCCAGGTGTTCAAGATCGAGGAGCACCTGTTCGAGCTCCTGGAGGCCTGCGCCGCGATCCTCGCGCCGGGGCCCGCCTTCGTGCTCCTGAGCTGCCACACCCCGGGGTTCACCCCCACCACCCTCGCGAACCTCCTGGAGGCGGCGATCCCCCGCGCGGCCGACCGGATGGAGCGGGGCGAGATGCTCGTGACGGACGAAACCGGCCGGGCGCTCCCGAGCGGCACCTACGCCCGCTGGGTGGCGGGAGTCAGGGGACAGAGGGCGGAGGAGAGGTCGTGAACGGTGCGCAGGCCCGCAGGGGCGCCACGGGGACCGGGAACGTAGGCGTGCCCGTGCAGGGTCCGGCCGCCCTGCCGGCTTGCTGCCGTGCCGCCTAGCCCATGTTCCTCCAAAGCCCCCAGAATCCCCGCATCAAGGCCGTGGCCCGGCTCCTGGCGAGCCGGCGGCACCGGGACCGCGAACGGCTCACCGTGGTGGAGGGCCTGCGGGAGGTCCGCCGGTGCCTCGACGCCGGCTGGGTGCCCCGGGAGGCCTACGCCTGCGAAGCGCGCCTGGGGGCGGAAGGGAGGGACCTCCTGGACCGGCTCGAGGCGCTCGGGGTGCCGGTGTTCCGGGTTTCGGCCCCGGCCTACGCCCGGATCGCGTACCGGGAGGAGAGCGGCGGGATCGTCCTGGTGGTGCCCTACGCCGACACCGCCCTCGCCCGGCTCGCCCCGCCCGACCCGGCGTTCCTCGTGGTGGTGGAGGGGGCCGAGAAGCCCGGGAACGTGGGCGCGATCCTACGCACGGCCGACGCGGCCGGAGCCCACGGCCTCATCCTCTGCGGGGAGGGCACCGATCTCCACAACCCCAACGTGATCCGGGCGAGCCTGGGCACCCGGTTCCTGGTGCCCTGCGCCGAGGCCCCCACCCCGGAGGTGATCGCCTGGCTCCGGGCCCGGGGCATCCGCACCGTGGCGGCCACGCCCGAGGCCGACACGCCCTACACCGCGGCCGACCTGACCGGGCCCGTGGCCGTGGTGACGGGAAGCGAGGCCCACGGGCTTTCGGCGGCCTGGCGCGAGGCCGCCGACCGCAAGGTGCGCATCCCCATGTTCGGCGCGGCCGACAGCCTGAACCTCGCCACGGCCACGGCGCTCCTGCTCTACGAGGTGGTCCGGCAGAGGGGCCTGGGGTAGGGCTACGCCCCGAGCTCGTCCAGGAGATCCACGAGCACCGTGGCCGTGGTGGCGGCCGCCGGGCCGCCGCCCATGAGGATGGCGGCCGAGGCGGCCTCCAGGATCTCGGCCCGGGTGGCCCCCTCCTCGAGGGCCGCGGTCACGTGGGCCCGGATGCAGGCCTCGCACCGCTCCTTCACGGCGATGCCCACCATGATGAGCCGCTTCGTCTTGCGGTCGAGGGCCCCCGCCTGGGTGACCGCCTCGTGAAGGCCGAAAAACGCCCCCACGACCTCGGGCAGCTCCTTCCCCAGTTCCTCGATCCGGTTCTTCGCGTTGGGTGCGTTCGCCATGGGTTCATCCTCCCCTGTTGGATTCTTGCTCCGACGGCCACTAATACCTTCAAAAGTATTGCCTGAGACGGGTGGGGGCCTGGTTCCGGCCGGGCGCGAGTGCGGCACCCGATCGCCGCGCCCTCGCATGCCGTTACAGTGTGGGCAGGTCGGAGCGTCGGCAGCGGAAGTTCCGAAATTTCCGAAGCAATCCAAGCCTGGTGAGGCGCGGCGAGCTGAGGGGCCGCACCCGGCTCTCCACAAGCCCCCCACCCGCTGGTCGTCCCAGGAAGCCGACGGGCTTCCGCGGTATGGGCAGCCCCGAGGGCCGAAATGCGCCCCCTCACGCCGACGAGGGCCCCTGTGGGCCGCTGGGTTTCTTGCATATTTGCAAAGACAATGCAAATATGCAACTACTACCGAAACCCGGAGGGACGCACTTGTACATCGAACGCTCATTGGAAACTGTGATCCGGCGGGCAGCGGCGGAGTTCCCAGCCGTGGTGGTGACCGGTCCCCGGCAATCCGGCAAGACCACGCTCCTCCAGCATGCGTTCGGTTCGCGCTACGGGTACGTCTCCCTGGAACTCCCCGACGTGCGAGCCGCGGCCGCCGCAGACCCGCGCATGTTCCTCGAGCTGCATCCCCCTCCGGTCATCTTCGACGAGATCCAGTACGCGCCCGATCTGCTCCCCTACATCAAAGAGCGGATCGACGCCAACCGCCGCGGGAAGGGGCTGTTCCTCCTGACCGGGTCCCAAAACCTCCTCCTCGCGGAGAAGGTGACGGAGTCCCTGGCGGGTCGGGCCGCCATGCTCCGTCTCTTTCCCCTCTCGAGGCGTGAGGCGGAGGGCCGGCCCGATCTCCCCCTTCCGTGGGAAGCCGGCCCCCGCGCGCCGTCGGGTTCCCCCCTCGCCTACGGGGAGCTGTGGGAGAGGTTCCTGCGGGGTGGATATCCGGAGCTTTGGGCGGAACCGGACCGCGACACCACCCTGTGGCACGCCAGCTACGTTCAGACGTATCTGGAACGGGACGTCCGGGGCCTCCGGCAGGTGGGGGATCTGTCCCTGTTTCAGAGCTTTGTGCGGGTTCTCGCCGCGAGGAGCGCCCAACTGCTGAACCTTTCGGATGTCGCCCGGGATCTCGGGGTGGCCGTGAACACGGTGAAAGCCTGGCTTTCCGTGCTGGAAGCCACCTACCAGGTGGTCGTGGTACGGCCCTACTTCGCCAACATCGGCAAGCGGCTCGTCAAATCCCCCAAGGTCTATTTCACGGATGTGGGCACCCTCTGCTACCTGGTGGGGTTGACGGACCCCGCCCACGCGGCGGCGGGGCCCATGGCCGGGGCCGTGTTCGAGACCGCGGTTCTCGGCGAGATCCTAAAGACGCTCGCCCACCGCGGCCAGGTGCCCCGCCTGTACTTCTGGCGCACCGCCGCGGGCCTGGAGGTGGACTTTGTGGTCGAGGTGGGGGGCAGACTCGTGCCCATCGAGGTGAAGACGTCCGCCACGCCACGGCCGGCCATGGCGTCGGCCATCCGGAGATTCCGGAAAGACCTCGGGGAACGGGTTCTCCCCGGCTACGTGGTGCACCCCGGCGACGCCACGCTCCCCCTCGGGCCGGGGATCACCGCCCTTCCGTTTGGGGAGCTCTGAGTTTGCCGGACGGGCCCACCGCCCGGGCTTACGCCGCCACGATCACGGCCGGGTCGAGTTGTTCGAGGGTGTCGAGGGTGAGGTGGCAGCGGATGCGGTGGCCGCCCCCGGCGTCGCGCCAGGGGGGCGGTTCGCGCTCGCACACGGCGCCCCCGTCGGGCAGGAGCGCCCGGCGCGGGCAGCGCGTGTGGAACCGGCACCCGGGCGGCGGGGCCACGGCGCTCGGCACGGGGCCCTCGAGCCGGAGTTTCTGCTGCTTGGCGTCCGGGTCGGGCACGGGCACGGCCGAAAGCAGGGCCTCGGTGTAGGGATGGTACGGCGGCGCGTAGATGGCCTCGGCCGGGCCCTCCTCCACGATCCCCCCGAGATACATGACCAGGAGATCGTCGCAGAAATAGCGCACCACCGAGAGGTCGTGGGCGATGAAGGCGAGCGTGGTGCCCTGGCGCTGCTGGATCTCGGCCAAGAGGTTCAGCACCGCGGCCTGCACCGACACGTCCAGGGCCGAGACCGGTTCGTCGCACAGCACGAGGTCGGGCCGGCCCGCCAGGGCCCGGGCGATCCCGACCCGCTGCTTCTCCCCGCCGCTCAGCTGCCGGGGGTACCGGTCGAAGTAGTCCGGGCCCAGCTTCACGGCCCGCAGGAGCCGCAGGGCCTCGTCCCGGGCCCGGCGCCGGGGTGCCCCCGTGAGCTTGCGCACGGCCCGGGCCACCTGGCTTCCCACCGAGTACGAGGGGTTCAGGGTGGCGTCGGGGTTTTGGAACACCATCTGGATCGCCCGGATCACCTCGGCGGGCCGGCGGGTTACGGGCTCCCGGAGGTCGAAGCCCAGAAACTCCACCTTCCCCCCGGTGGGCCGCTCGAGCCCGATCAGGGCCTTGACCAGGCTCGACTTGCCGCAGCCCGACTCCCCCACGATGCCGAGGATCCGCCCCTTGCGGACCTCGAGATCCACCCCGTCCACGGCCCGCACCGGCCGATCCCGTCGCCGGCCCCGGTAGTACACCCGCAGCGCCTCGGACCGCAGCAGGGTCTCGCCGGCCCCGGGCGGCGGGGCGGGGTGCTCGACCGGCTTGCGAAGGGGAGCCTCGGCCACCTGCCCGGCGAACCGGCACCGGCTCTCGTGGCCCTCGCCCACCGGGGCGAGGGCCGGCCGGCCCTGTCGGCACTCGTCCCGGGCGAACTCGCAGCGGGGGGCGAAGCCGCAGGCGTCGGCGGGCCGTTCGGCCGGCGGGGGCACCCGGCCCGGGATCGGCACCAGGGGTTCGTCCCGGCGGGTGTGGCCGAGCCGGGGCACGGCCCGCAGGAGCCCCCGGGTGTAGGGGTGGGACGGCCGGCGAAACACCGAGCGGGTGGGCCCGGTCTCCACCACCTCGCCGGCGTACATCACGGCGAGCCGGTCGCTCACCCGGGCCACCACCCCCAGGTTGTGGGTGATGAAGAGGATCGCGGTGCGGGAGGCCTCCTGGAGTTCCTCCACCAGATCCAGCACGGCGGCCTCCACCGTGACGTCCAGGGCCGTGGTGGGCTCGTCGAGGATGAGGAGGTCGGGCTCGTTGAGCATGGCCATGGCGATGACCACCCGCTGCTGCTGGCCGCCCGAGAGCTGGTGGGGGTAGCGGCGCAGCACGTCGCCGGGGTCGGGCATGTGGACCCGGTCGAGCATGGCCCGGGCCCGGTCGAGGGCCTCGGCCTTGGGAAGGCCCTGGTGCACGGTGAGCACCTCGGCCAGCTGGTCCCCGACCCGGAGCACCGGATTCAGGGCCTGCATCGGGTCCTGGTACACCATGGCGATGCGGTTTCCCCGGATCGCCCGCAGTTCCCGTTCCGGGACTCCGAGGAGGCTGCGGCCCTGGAACCGGATGTCCCCGGCCGTGATGCGGCCGTTCCGGCCCAGGAAGTTCACGATGCCGTAGGCCAGGGTGCTCTTGCCGCACCCCGACTCCCCCACGATCCCCAGGGCCTCGCCCCGGCCCACCGTGAGGCTCACCCCCCGCACCGCCGGCACGAGACCCCTGCGGGTCTCGTAGGCGATCTCCACGTTTTCGAGTTCCAAAACGGGTTCGGTCACTGGTATCTCCCGGACTCCTCCCGGAGCCCGTCGGCCAGGAGGTTCAGCCCCACCACCAACGAGGCGATGGCGAGCGACGGCCACAGGGCCTGCCAGGGGCTCCCGGCCAGGATGAACTGCCGGCCCTTGGCCACCATGCTGCCCCAGTCGGGCGACGGGGGCGGCAGGCCCAGGCCCAGGAACCCCAGGGTGCCCATGGCGAAGATGGCGTACCCCACCCGCAGCATGGCGTCCACCAGGATGGGCCCGCGGGCGTTGGGGAGGATCTCCACGAACAGGATGTAGGCCGTGCTCTCGCCCCGGGTCTCGGCGGCCCGCACGAACTCCCGCGTGCGCAGGTCCAGGGTGAGGCTCCGGACGAGCCGGGCGATGCCCGGCACGCCCACGATGGCGATGGCGATCACGATGTTCACGGCCGAGGCGCCGATGGCCGCCACGATGATGAGGTAGAGCAGGATCACGGGGATCGCCATCATGGCGTCCAGGAGCCGCATCACGATCTCGTCGACCCACCCCCCCTTGTACCCGGCCCACAGCCCGAGCACCGAGCCGATGGCGAGCGCCGCGAACACCCCCCACAGGGCCGTGCCCCCGGGCAGCCAGAACGTATCGGTGACCGGCAGGTATACCAGCACCACCCGGGCGCCGTAGATGAGCCGGGTCCACAGATCCCGGCCGAGTTCGTCGGTGCCCAGCAGATGGGTTGCGCTGGGGCCCTGGTTGGGGGCCCGCCAGTCCTGCTCCGTGGGGGTGTAGGGCGTGAGCAGGGGCGCGGCCAGGGCCACGATCACCCAGAACAGGACGATCGCGAGCCCCACCGTGGCGGTGCGCGAGCGCAGGAGCACCCCCAGGCCGGCGAGGACCCGTCGGCCGAGGGACGGCGCGGGGGCCGAGAGGGTTTCGACGGTTTTCGTGGCGGAAGGGCTCATGCGTAGCGGATCCGGGGGTTCAGGAGGGCGTAGGCCACGTCGGCCACGAGCTGGGTGCCCACGGCCGCGAGCACCATGATCATGGCCCCGGCCTCCAGGGCCGGCACGTCCTTGTACAGGGCCGACTCGAGCAGGAACTGCCCCAGGCCGGGGTAGCCGAACACCACCTCCACCACCACGATGCCCCCCAGGAGCCAGTTCACGTGGAGCATGATCACGGTGATGGGGGCGATCAGGGCGTTTCGGGCCGCGTGGCCCAGCACCACCCGCCGCCAGGGCAGGCCCTTGAGGAACGCGGTGCGCACGTAGGGCGCCCGCATGGCGTCGGCCATGCTGGCCCGGGTGATCCGCAGCACGTACCCGAGTTCGATCAGGGTCAGGGTGAGCACCGGGAGCACCAGCATGTCGGGCCGCTCCCAGGGGGCCTTCTGGCCGAAGGCCGCGGCCCCCGGGAACCACCCGAGCCAGGCCGAGAAGATCAGGATCAGGAAGATCCCGGTGGCGAACTCCGGGATCACCGAGAACAGCATGCCCCCGATGGAGAGCACCCGGTCCAGGAGGCTCCCCTCCCGCACCCCGGCCACCATGCCCAGGGCCAGGGCCAGGGGCATGACCAGCACGAAGGCCACACCCCCCAGCACGAGGGAGTTTCGCACCCGGACCCCGAGGCTTTGGCCCACGGGCCGGCCGGTGCGCAACGACACCCCGGGGTCGCCCCGCAGGAACCCCCGGCGCAGGGGGATGTAGGCCTCGGGCGCCCCGGCCACCTGCTGCCAGCCCTTGGTCATCAGGAAGGTCCAGCCCGTGCCGGCCTTGCCCCGCACCCACCGGGCCGCCCGGTTCTGGGTGTCAACCCCCCAGAACGCTTCGGTGCCGTCGGGCCCCCGTCGCCACCGGCCGTTGTCGGGTTCCTCCACGGTGGTGCCGTCGGGTTGGCGCACCAGGGCGATGAGATCGTCGCCCTCCACCTTCCACCGCAACAGCCGGCCCCGCTCGTCCCGGGCCCACCACTCCTCGAACCCGGTCTCGGTCTGCAGCCGCACCAGGGGCAGCCCGATCTTCCGCTCGGCCTCCCCCCGGGTGCCCAGGAGCCACCGCCGGTACCGGGTCCACACGGGCTGGTCCAGGCCGTGCTGGGCCAGGAACGAGGCCTCCTGCTCGGGGGTCACGAAGGCGCCGAGCACGTTGCGGGCCACGTTTCCCGGCGAGGCCTCGGCCACCAGGAACACGGCCACCGACACCAGGGCCATGGTGAGGGCCAGGAGGAACAGGCGGCGGAGCAGGAACCGGAGCATCGCGGTGGGGTCAGGCGCTCAGCCAGGCGTGGCGGTACAGCATGTGCCCGATCGGGTGGGGCGCCACGCCCTGGACCCGTTTGCGCCGTACCAGCCAGTTGTTTCGCCAGAACGCGATGCCGATGGATCCCCGCTCCCACTGGATCTGCTCGAGTTTGCAGAAGATCTTCCGCCGGGCGTCCAGGTCGAGGGTGCCGTTGGCCTCCCGGAGGAGCTTGTCGAACTCCGGGTCCACCCACCGGGTCTCGTTCCAGGAGACGGGCTTGCCCTCGTCGTCGGAGGTATAGGCGAGATTGAGCACCATGGTGCCCAGGGGCCGGTGCGTCCAGGGGGTGATCCCGAAGTTCACCACCGACCACTTCTCCCAGTACTGGCTCGTAGGCATGGTCTGGATCCGGATCCGGAACCCCGCGGGTGCGGCGTCCTCCTTGAGGATCTCGGCGTAGCGCACCACGTCGGCCCATTCGGAGCCCACGGCCAGCTCCACATCGAGCCCGTTGGGATACCCGGCCTCCCGGAGCAGCTGCCGGGCCCGTTCGGGGTCGTACTTGGGCACGGGTTTTTCGCAGTACTCCGGGTGCTTGGGGTACACGTGGAAGTCCTGGCCGAGGAGCCCCTCGTTGAAGTAGGCCAGCCCCAGGATCTTCTCCCGGTGCTGGCAGAGCTTCATGGCCATGCGCACCCGGTTGTCGTCCCAGGGCTTCTGGTCCACCCGCATCCGCAGCACCCGCACCTGGGCCGTGGACACGGGGTCGAGCGCCAGGTCCGGGTGGTTGCGCAGGGCCTGGAACGCCTCCACCGCCCCCCCGGTGGCCACGTCGATGATGTCCACGTCGCCGGACTGGATGGCCGAGATCCGGGCCGACACCTCCCCGCCCAGGTCCACGAACTCCATGGCGTCGAGGTAGGGCAGGGGGTTGCCGTCGGCACCCTTCACCCAGTAGTCGGGCCGGGCCTTGAGCCGGGCTCCCTCCCCCTCCTTGTAGTACTCGATCACGTAGGGACCGGTGCCGTGGGGCATCCGCAGGAAGTCGCCCTCGAAGGTGCGGTGGTTGAGGATCATGGCCGGGTAGTGGAACAGGTGCTCCGGCACGGCGATCTCGGGGCGCTTCAGGTGGAGCCGGATCACGTGGTCGTTCACCTTCTCGATGCCGGTGGGGTCGAGGTACCCGCCCATGAGCCCCAGCATCGACGACCCCACGTCCTTGTCGAGCCATCGCTTCATCGAGAACTCGACGTCGTCGGTCGTGAGCGGGTCGCCGTTGTTGAACCGGATCCCCTTGCGAAGCGTGAGGGTCCAGGTTTTGAGATCCTCGCTGGCCTCCCACTTCTCCAGGAGGTAGGGGTGGGTGATGTTGTCCTTGTCGGTGAGGGTCAGGTACTCCGCCACGTTCCGGAGCACGTTGGGCGGTTCGAGCCAGGAGAACTGGGCCGGGTCGGTGGCCTTTTGGATCCGCATGCCGATCCGGAGCACCCCGCCCCGGCGCACCGAGCCGGCCCAGGCGGGCCGGGGCGCCAGGCCGGCCATGCGGGCCGCGGCCGTGGCGGACACCCCCAGCAGGGCGGCGTAGCGCAGGAACTCCCGGCGGGAGATCCGGCCGGTTTCGAGTTGGTGGCGCAGTTCGGGAACGGCGGGATGGACGGTTCGTTTCATGGGGACCTCCTGGTGGGGTGGACTGCGGACGCACCTCTCCCCTGCCGGTCGTTCCAGGCTCGGGCCGGAACGAAGTGGGGGAGCGGGTGGTTCATTTCGACGGGCCTCCGAATCCGGCAGGGATTCGGGCGAGCCGGGCGTTGCAGGCAACAGGATCGCGGTCACCCTGGGGCGGCGGTCGTTCGGCCCCGCGGAGCCCGCGGCGGGGGAAACCGGTACGCGGCGTGCGAATCCCCTTCACCCGGTCCACGCCAAAATGGGTTTGCGCCGATGCCGGGGACCCTACCAACCGGCGGGGCGGGGTGTCAAATCGGGGTGCGGGACGACGGGAACGGGACGGTTTCCGCGGAGCGGATTTCGGTGTATGTTCGAAACCCGCTCCGGGACAATCCGTCGGGCCGTAGGTCCCAACCCGCTGGCCATCGGCCGTGCAACCGTAGCCGCCACTACCGCTTGCGCATGCCGTCAACCTGAGAATCGCGAGAGTTCTTGGCTTTCAAGCCTTCCAGCCTCCCAGCGTTCCAGCGGAAATCACAAGGAGGACCCCCCATGCCCATCGTGAACATCGACTGGCTCGAAGGCCGCACCGTGGAGCAGAAGCGCGAGATCTCCCGCCGGGTGACCGAGGTGATCGTGGAGGTGGCCGGGTGCCCCCCCGAGGCGGTGACCGTGATCTTCACCGACCACCCGCGCCACGACATCGCCAAGGCGGGGAAGCTCCTGTCGGACTGACGTGGAACCCCGGCTCCGTTTCGTCCGGTACCTGGCCCCAACCGGGTTTCGGCGGCTCGCCGTGTAGGAGTGGGGCGATCCGGACAATCCGGACGCGGTGGTGTGCGTTCACGGGCTCACCCGCACGGGCCGGGATTTCGACCCCCTGGCCCGGGCCCTGGCGCGCCGCTACCGGGTGCTGTGCCCCGACATGCCCGGCCGGGGCCGGAGCGACTGGCTCTCGGGGCCGGCGGAATACGCCTACCCCGTGTACCTCCAGGCCCTGGCGTGTCTGCTGGCCCGGAGGGAGGCCGGGACGGTGGACTGGGTGGGCACCTCCATGGGGGGGCTCCTGGGGCTTATGCTCGCGGCCCAACCCGGAACGCCGATCCGGCGCCTGGTCCTGAACGACATCGGCCCCACGGTGCCGGGCGCGGCCCTGGAGCGGATCGCCTCCTACGTGGGCGCCGATCCCCGGTTCGGGAGCCTTGCCGAGGCCGAGGCCTACCTCCGGCGGGTCCACGCCCCTTTCGGCCCGCTCGCCGACGCCGACTGGGCCGAGCTCGCCCGCCACAGCGTGCGGCCCCTTGCGGGGGGCGGGTACGCCCTCCACTACGACCCGGCGATCGGCGCCGCCCTGGGAGAAGGGCCGTTCGAGGACGTGGAGCTCTGGGATGTCTGGGCGGCGGTGCGCTGCCCCGTGCTCGTGCTCCGGGGGCGGGAGTCCGACGTGCTTCCGGCCGAGGTGGCGGCCCGCATGGCGGAAAAGCCCGGCGCCGAGATCGTGGAGTTCGCCGGCGTGGGCCACGCCCCGGCCCTCCGGGCGCCCGAGCAGATCGCGGCCGTGGGCCGGTGGTTCGGCCGCAGGGTTTGACCCCACGAAATCCGCCCTGGAAATCCCGGCCCGATTCCCCTATCCTCCGCGCGGACCTTACCGCCCCCTCCTCTCCACCCCCGAGGGAGAAGCCGTGAGCGAACGCGTCCGACGGGTGCTCGGCGTCCTGGCCGTCCTCGGCCTCCTCTATCTCTTCCTGGTCAGCATCGGCATGGTGGGGGCCGCCTTCAAGTTGGCCGGGAAGGAGTTCGCCAAGGAGATCTTCGGGTTCGCCTCGAACCCCCTGACCGGGCTCTTTATCGGCATCTTCGCCACCTCGCTCGTCCAGAGTTCCTCCACCACCACCTCGATCGTGGTGGGCCTCGTGGCCGGGGGCATGCCGGTGGAAACGGCGATCCCCATCATCATGGGCGCCAACATCGGCACGAGCGTCACCAATACGCTGGTGAGCCTGGGCCACATCTCCCGCTCGAACGAGTTCGAACGGGCCTTTGCCGCCTCCACGGTGCACGACTTTTTCAACCTGCTCGCGGTCGTGGTGCTCTTTCCCCTCCAGTACTTCACCGGGTTCCTCAGCCACCTGGCCCACGGGCTCGCAGGGGTGGTGACCGGCGGGGCGGAGCTCCATTTCGAAAGCCCCCTCAAGGCGGTCGTGAAGCCGGCGGTCAAGCTGTTCGTACACGGGGCCGGGGCGGTCACCGATGCGAAACTGCTCCAGGCGGCCCTGATCGTCGTGCTGGCGGCGGTGCTCCTGTTCGTCTCCCTCAAGTACATTTCGGCGATCCTCCGGGGCATGGTGATGGACCGGGCGGCCGGGTTTTTCGAGCGCACCATCTTCCGCAACGCCCCCACCGCGTTCGTGGTGGGCATTCTGCTCACGATCGCGGTGCAGAGCAGCTCGATCACCACCTCGGTGATCGTGCCGCTCGCCGGGGCCGGGCTCCTGACCCTGGAGCAGGTCTACCCCTACACCCTGGGGGCGAACATCGGCACAACGATCACGGCGATCCTGGCATCGCTCGCGGCCCCGGAACATTTCGTGGAGGCCGTGACCGTGGCCTTTTCCCACCTGCTGTTCAATGTGTGCGGCATCGTGACCCTGAACGTGCTGCCCCCGGTGCGGCGGATCCCGCTGCGCCTGGCCCGCACCCTCGCCGGCCAAGCGGTACACCGCAAATGGGTGCCCGTGCTCTATGTTATCGTGGTATTCTTCCTCATCCCCCTCGGCCTTATCCTCGCGACCCGGTGACCCATGTGGAAAGAGCTGATCAAGATCTGGAAATCCCAAAGCCTACTCGACCAGGCGTGGAACGAGTCGTTCGACGCCCTGGAGATCGACCGGAAGATGTTCCTGGAGGCGGTCCGGATCCTCCGGGAGAGCGACGACCGGGAGCTCGCGGCCGAGATCCGCGAGATGGACCGCCAGGTCAACAAGTACGAGCGGGACGTCCGGCGCAAGGTCATGACCCACTGCGCCGTGGCCGGCACGGCCGATCTGCCGAGCGCCCTGGTGCTCGTATCGATCATCATCGACATCGAGCGGATCGGCGACTACTGCAAGAACATCGTGGACCTGGCGCGCCACCATCCCGACACGTTGGCGGCCGGCCCGTACGAGGGGGAGCTCCGGGAGATCGAGGCGGAGCTGAAACAGAGGTTCTCCCGCACCATCGAGGTGCTCCGAAACCACGACGTGGAGGGGGCACGGGAACTCATGGCCACCTACCGTTCCGAGGTGGGGGAGACTTGCGACCGGATCGTCCACGGCCTCGTGGGCGGGCAGAACGGCGAGTTCTCGGCTGCCGACGCGGCGGCCTTGGCCCTGTACGCCCGGTACCTCAAGCGCATTACGGCCCACCTCAAGAACGTGGCCTCGAGCGTGGTGAACCCGTTTCCCCGGATCGGGTTCAAGGAGAAGCTTCCTCCCAAAGGCTGAGGGGATTGAGGCCATTGCCGACGCAAACGGGCCGCCCGCCAGGGCGGCCCGTTCGCGCGTTCGGGAACGGATCGGGAGCGGGAGCCGCGCCGTCCCCATGGCCCCCACGTCCGCCCCGCCGGGCAGGGGCGGGGAGCCCATTCCCGGGGCACGCCGGGAACCGGAGCGGAATATTCTCAACCCGCAGTTTCGGCCGCGTTCCGCCGGGGTTGACGATGCGAACGCCCGGGGTAAATTCGGACCTGTTCGCCGCCGTTCCCACCGGAGGTCCTGGGATGCCCTGGACGCGCCTTCTTTTCGCCCTCGCCGGCATGCTGGCCCTTGCGGCGGGATGCCGCCCGGCGCCGAAGGTCACCTCGATCGTGTTCTGGACGGCCGAGGTGGAGCAGGATCGGGTGGAGGTGCAGCAGGGGCTGGCCCGCCGGTTCGCCCAAGACCACCCCGACGTGGAGGTCCGGGTCGTCCCGGTGGACGAGAACGTGCTGCCCGAGAAGCTGGCTTCGGCCCGGGCCGCCGGGCAGCTTCCCGACGTCGTGGAGCTCGGGCTTCCCCAGGTGGTTCAATACGACCGCGCGGGGCTCCTGGATCGAGACGCCGCGACCCGCCTGATCCGGGAGTTGGGCGAGGAGGGGTTCTACCCCGGCCCCCTGGATCTCGTGCGCTCCGGAGAAGGCGCAGGGTATGCTGCCGTTCCCGTGGACGGATGGGTCCAGGGGATCTGGTACCGAAAGGACTGGTTCGCCGAGAAGGGGCTCTCGCCCCCGGACACCTGGGAGCGAATTCGAACCGCGGCCGAAGCGCTTCATGCTCCAGGGGAGCCCCGGTTCGGGATCGTGCTCGGCACCCATCCCCAGCAGGTTTATACCCAGCAGGTGTTCGAACACCTGGCCTTGGCCGGCGGGGCCCGGCTCGTGGACGAGACCGGGCGGCCCGCACCCGGCCGTCGCTTCCTGGAGGCCCTGCGCTTCTATCGGCGACTCGCACGGTTCGCGGCACCGGGGCACACCTATTGGCGGGAGGCTCGGCAGTACTATCTGACGGGCCGGGCGGCCATGATCTTCTACTCCCCCTACATCCTCGACGACCTCGCGGGGCTCGTGGCCGAACACCGGCCGGCCGTGCCCGACCTGGCCGGCCGCACCGGGTTCGTGGCGGCCATCCAGGGCCCCTCGGGCGAACGGGCTGCCTACGGGGAGGTCTACGCCCTGGGGATTCTCAGGGGGGCGCAGCCCCCGGCGGCGCAATGGGCGGCGTTTCTCCTCGGTCCTGGCTACCCCGAGTGGCTCTCCATGGCGCCCGGCGGCAAGATGCCGGTGCGGCGCCAGGCCCTGACCCGCTGGAGGGAGCAGGCCCTGTTCGCGCCCTACGATCCGAAGCTTCCCGATGCCCTGGCCGAGGGGTTCACCAGGCTGGCCCGGTGGGGCTTCGGCAGGCCCGGGGGCGGCCGGCTCATCGGGGACCTGTACGCCTCGAAACGGGTGCCGGAGATGATCGGCCGGCTGCTCGACGACCGGGAACCTCCGGAGAAGGCCTTGGAATGGTTTCGGGCCAGGCTCGCGGAGCTGGCGGCCCGGAGATGACGCCAGAGCGCGGCGCCACCCACCCGGCCGAGGCCCTGCGCCGCGCGGAGGAGCGGCTCGCCTGGGTCCTGATCGCCCTGCCCCTGACCTCCGTGCTCGGGGTCACGGCCTTTCCCCTGCTCCACAACGCTTGGACCAGCCTCCACGAGGTGCGGCTCGCCTCCCTGGGTGGCCCGGCCCCCTTCGCGGGACTGGCGAACTACCTGCGGGCGGTTTTCGATCCCGAACTGTGGCGTGCGGTGGCCGTCACCGTGGTGTACGCCACGGCAGGGGTCTCCCTTTCGGTGATGCTGGGCCTTGCCGCGGCCTTGGTCGTGAACCTGCCCTTTCGGGGGCGGGGGCTGTTTCGGGCCCTTTTCTTGTTCCCCTACGTGGCGCCGGCCGTGTCGGTGGCGTTCGTGTGGCGCTGGCTTCTCGACCCCGTGTACGGGGTGGTGAACTGGGCCCTTCGGCGGGCCGGCGCCGTGGAAGGGCCCGTGGCCTGGCTCTCCACGGAGCCCCTGGCCCTCGGGGCGGTGGTGGCGTTCGAAGGCTGGCGCTACTTTCCGTTCGCCATGCTGTTCATCCTGGCGCGACTCCAGGCCGTGCCCCGGGAGCTTTACGAGGCCGCCCGGATCGACGGCGCCGGACCCTGGCAGCGGTTCTGGAACGTGACGTGGCCGGAACTGCGGGGGGTGCTGGCGCTGGTTTTCGTTGTGCGGTTCTTGTGGACGGTGAACAAATTCGACGACGTGTTCCTGCTGACCGGAGGGGCAGCCGGCACCCGGGTCGTGCCCCTGTGGATCTACGACACCGCGTTCCGGCTCCACGACTTCGGAACGGCGGCGGCCGGGAGCACCCTCGCGCTGGTGGTGCTGCTCGTGGCCGGCATCCCCCTGTGCCGGAGGTGGTTTCCGTGAGGCGCATCCCCGTGGGCACCGGGGCCTGCCTGGCGCTCCTCACGGCGGGGGTTTCGTTTCCGTTCTACTGGATGGTTCTGTCCTCCACGAAGACCTTTTCCGAGCTCTTCGCGCTGCCGCCCCGGTTCTGGCCGGGGGCACCCACCCTCGAGGCCTACCGCGATGTGCTGTTCGCCCACGGGTTTCACCGGTATCTGGGTAACAGCTTTGTGGTGGCAGGGATCACCGTGGCGTTGAACTTGGCTATTGCTGCGCCGGGGGCCTATGCCCTGGCCCGCCTTCGATTCCGGGGCCGCAAGCCGGCGAGCCTGGCCCTGGGGCTGATCTACCTGGTCCCTCCGATCCTTTTGGTGGTGCCCCTGTTCGCCCTTCTGACGGGGCTCGGGCTTCGGGACTCCCTGGCCGGGCTTGTGATCGCCTACCTGGCGCAGACGCTGCCGGTGTCCCTCTACATGCTGGCCAACTACTTCCGGGCGCTGCCGCCCGAGCTGGAGGAGGCCGCACGGGTGGACGGGTGTTCCCGGCCGGGAGTGCTGGTGCGGGTCGTGCTGCCGCTTTCGGCTCCGGCCCTGACCGGCGTGGGCGTGTACACGTTTTTGATCGCGTGGAACGAGTTCCTACTGGCCTACATCCTCCTCGACTCGCCGGAAAAGTTCACCCTGGCCAAGGGGCTTTACCATCTGTTCAGCTCCTACCATACCGCCTGGGACCGGGTGATGGCCGCCTCCGTGCTCATGACCGCACCCGTGCTGGTCCTGTTCCTGGTGTTCCAACGGCGGCTCGTCGCCGGCCTCACGGCCGGCGGGGTGAAGGGGGGGTGAGGCCGTGGCCGAGATCTTCCTGGACGCCGTGACAAAGCGGTTCGGCCGGGTGGAAGCCCTCCGGGACCTGTCGCTGCAGGTGGGTGAGGGGGAACTCTTGGTTCTCCTGGGCCCGTCGGGGTGCGGCAAGTCCACGGCGCTCCGGATCGTGGCCGGGCTGGAGGCGCCCACCTCCGGCGGTGTATGGATCGGTGGCCAACGGGTGGACGGGATGGAGCCGGGCAAGCGGGACCTGGCGTTCGTGTTCCAGACCTATGCCCTCTATCCTCACAAGACCGTCGCCGAGAACCTGGCGTTTCCGCTTCGGGTGCGCAAGGTTCCCCGGGAGCAGGTGGAGGCCAAGGTGCGGGAGGCCGCCCTCCTGCTGGGTATCGAGGATCTGCTCGGGCGAAGGCCGAGGGAGCTCTCGGGCGGGCAGCGCCAGCGGGTGGCCTTGGGGCGCGCCATCGTGCGCCAGCCCCGGGCGTTCCTGATGGACGAACCTTTGTCGAATCTGGACGCGCGCCTCCGGGTCGAGATGCGCTCCGAGATCCGGCGGCTCCAGCGGCGCCTCGGCACAACCACGGTGTATGTGACCCATGACCAGGTGGAGGCCATGACGCTGGGAGACCGGGTGGCCGTGCTCCGGGAAGGGCGTCTCCAGCAGGTGGGTACCCCCCGGGAGGTTTTCGAGTTGCCGGCCAACCGGTTCGTGGCCGGGTTTGTGGGGTCTCCGCCCATGAATCTGGTCCGTGCTCACGTGGAGCGATCCGGCAGGGGGGCCGCCCTACACCTGGCCGGTCAGGTTCTAACCTGGCCCGAGGGCTGGGATGTGACTCCCCCGCCGCCGGGCGCCCTGGATCTCGGTTTCCGCGCCCACTCGGTCCGGCTCGGGAGCGGGCCTGGTCTGGGACCTTTGCGGGCTCGGGTGCGGCTGCGCGAGTACCTCGGGGAAAGCGCGCTGCTCCACCTGGAGGCCGAGAACCACCGATTCACGGTGGTGCGCCCGCCGAACGCCCGGGAGGAGCCGGGGGACGAGACGCTGGTCTATCTGCGCCCGGGGGAGCTCGTTGGGTTCGACGTGGCGACGGGCGGGCGGGTTTGGGCGGCCGTCCGCCGGCCAACGAACGGAGCTTGACGGGACCAGACGTTCTTGTCGGGCGCGGTGGAAGCCCCTTGTTCCCCGTGCCCCGGGGGGCGCTGCGGGAAAGGGGCCCGTCTCGCGTGTCGTGTGGACTGCCCGGTGAAAGGGCCCCGAAGATGGGCCGGCAGCCCGGGTCAGGTCCCGGCGCCAAGGCCCGAAAGGAAGCGGTCTGTGGCCCCACAAGCCGTTGCCGGGGCGAAGGCGTCCGGGGCGCGAAAGACCCCGGCGTCCCAGCCCCCCAGCTCATGGAAGACCCCCATGCGCACCCTCGAGATCTTCTTCGACTACGTCTGACCCTGGTGCTACTTCGACACCGTGGGTGTCGCCGCGGTCGAGCGCGAGCTCGGCCTCGAGGTCCGCTGGATCCCCTTTCCCCTCCACCCCGAGGTGCCGGACGAGGGGATGGGTCTGGACGCCCTCTTCGGCGGCCGGGTGGACGTGGGGGCCATGATGGCCCGGGT
>NZ_BAAHFQ010000052.1:0-21720 GCF_054681715.1 Deferrisoma sp. | reverse complement strand
GGCGAACCCCCCGGCGGATCCGGGTTCGCCGAGCACCACCAGGTCCTCGGTGCGGGGAGGCCGGAGCAGGGTGGGGGCGTCGGGCGACCGGGCCCGCACCCGGGCGAGCACCTCGGTCACCAGGCGGGCCGCGGGCTCGAGTTCGGCGCCCGTGACCCGGCGCTCGGTGTCCCAGCATCCGAGTTGGGTTCGCCGGCCGAGGAGCCCGTTGTGGGCGGCCCACACCAGGGGTTCGAGGGGGTCGTCGGATTCGCGCAGGAGGTCGTTGGCCTTCTGCTCCACGTTCGAGGGGCTCGCGTGGCCCCGGTAGAGCCGCCAGGGCGCGGCGCCGTCGGGCAGGGCCTCCCGGTAGAGGGTGAGATGGCTCTCCTCCAGCCCGGGGGTGACGAGCCGCAGGGTTTCCATCTTGTGGGGGGCCTTCCGGTACCGGATCTGGAGCCGCCGGCCCAGCACGGTGAGGTCCCGGGGGGTGATCCGCTGGGTTTCGCCGGCGTTGTCCAGCCGGGACCGGATGCGCTGGTAGGTGCGCAGGAAGAACCGATCGAGCTCCTCGGCGAGCTCCCGGACCCGTTCGAACTTCCAGGTGCGGAACTCGTTGAGGTGCCGGAGCCGGCGGGGCCCCCACCCCCAGGCCTGGGCGTAGCGGGTCATGGTGCCCAGGTCCCCGGGGTCCCGCTCGCAGGCCTTCAGCCGGTCGGGGTCCACCCGGACCCCGGCCTTCAGGTAGAAGCACCGGGCCAGGAGATCCTCGGTGGCCGGATCGCCCTGGTTGCGGTAGTGTTCCACCACGGCGTCGAACAGCACGCAGTAGGGATCCGGGGTTTCCCCGGCGTGGACCCGCCGTTTGACCTCCTCGCACAGGGGCTCGGGGGGGCCGCCCTCGGAGCAGAGGATCTTTTCGAGGAGCCCCAGCTTGAGCGCCGATTTGAAGGGCGCGTGCTCGCCCTTCACGATCTGCCACACCGTGGCGCCAAAGAGCTCTCCCAGGGGCACCCGGGCCACCGGCCCCAGATCAACGTAGGCGTCGGTGATGAGGGTGGGGTCGTCGAGGATCCGGGCGAGCTCGGCGGCGTAGCCGTCGGCGTCGAGCCCCGGGGGGAGCACCCACCACACGGGGAGCTTGCCGCCCAGGAGCACGTGGGTGCGGTAGAACTCCTCCTTGAGGATCGCGCCCATGGCCGAGCCGCATCCCTCGAGGTCGGTCTGGCCGAACCGGTTGGCCCGGATGTCGGCCGTGGACTGGAGGAACAGGTGAAACTCGGCCCCCGTGTGCCGGTTGAGCCAGGCCTCCACCTCCCGGACCTTCTGGCCGTAGGCTTCGACCGCCGACTCCGAAAGCGCCGGGCTGTGGCAGATCCACACGTCGAGATCGGACTCGCCCGTGAACCCGATGGACCCGGCGCTTCCCATCACGGCCACCAGGTCCACGGCGGGGCGGTAGAAGGCCCCGCGCTTGATGCGGGCTTCGGGAAACAGCCGCTTCGCGCGGCGAAGCGCCTCGGCCGAGGGGGAGTAGTCGGCGATTCCCACCGGGCACGCCGGGTCGTCCACGTGTCCGGGAAGACCCGCCTGGTTCACGTGGAGGAGCAGCGGCAGGAGATGGAGGGCCTCGGTCACCCGGTCGCCGGTCTGGGCCTGGAGCCGGGCGAGCCGCCGGCGCAGATGGGCCCGCGCCCGCTCCTCCCGCAGCGCCGCTTCTTCGGCAAGGGGGGTGGGGGTGTAAGCCTTTGCCGCGGATTCGCGTCTAAAGAGATGGTCGAGCAGTTTCGCCATCGCGGTTCTCCACAACGCGCACGGTTACCCTTTTCGGCCGCCCGGACGAAAAGGATGAGGGTGCGGAGGGGGAACCACGGAGGGCATGGAGGACACGGAGAAGAGGGTGTGAAAGCGATGGGGATGGAAGCTGCGGTAGGCCGCGGGGTGTGGACGGCTCGCAAGAGCCATAGCTTTCGCCTCGGCCGCCCGGTGGGCCTGGACCAAAGGACCGTAGATCGCCGACCGCCGACCGCGGACCGAAGTTGCTCGGAAGGGAACGGGAACAGGGACGCCGGGGTGGAGGGGCGAACCACGGAGGGCACGGAGGACACGGAGAGAATCGGGGTGAACGGGATCCATGTTGTGAGAGACGCGAACCGGGGAGCCCGCGGGGGGATGCGGCGCGGGCGGTTGGGCGGGATCGTGCTCGCAGCCGTGATGGCCCTGCTCGGGTTCGGGGGGCCGGCGGGGGGCATGGGGAAGGCCCCGGAGCCTCCGCCTTCTGCGACTTCGCTGGAGCTCGTCGCCCGGGCCGTGGAGGCGGGGGAGCTCGACCCGGACACGGCCGAGATGTACCGGGTCTTTGCCGTGGTCGGAGACGAGCGCCTTCCCGAGCGGTTCCGGGGCACGGAGCCCATCCGCGACGGCACGCCGGTGCTCCGCCACGCCCGGAGCCGGTTCGAGGAGCTCCGGCCCGAGGTGCAGGAGGCCCTGCGGCCCTACCTGTTCCCGAAGGAGAACCGATGAGGAAACCACTCTACGGGGCCCTGATCGCCCTCCTCGCCGTCGCACCGGTCTGGGCCGGTCCCGCGCCGGTGGCGGATCTGGCCGACCGGATCGACGCCATGGTGGCCCGGGGGGACGTTTCGCCCGACGAGGCCGAACTGTACTGGCTCTACGCGGTGCGGGCCCCTGAACGGTTGCCGGCCGGGCTCCGGGCGGGGCAGGCTGGGCACCGGGGCGCGCGGGCCACGGCGGAGGCCTCCGGACACGAGCCCTTCGCGCTCCGGTGCGGCACCCCGGTGCTGCGCTACGTCCGGGCGCGGCTCGAGCGTCTTCCTCCCGCGCTGCGCGCCGAGGCCGCGGAGCTCCTCGGCCGTGCCTCCGCAGGACGCGGGACGGCGTTCCGCACCGCCGCGGGGAAAACGGGCGCACCCGCTCTGGCCAACCGGCTCGTCACCGAGAACTTCTCCATCGAGTGGGGTCCCGACCTCACGAACGAGGACGGCTCCACGCCCGTGATCCGCGACCAGTTCGGCGACCCCGACATCCCCGACGTGGTCGAGCGCTGGGCCGCGTACTTCGAGGCGGCCTACGCGGCCGAGGTGGGCGAGATGGGCTACACCCACCCGGCCGTCGAGGCGACCCTGATCCCGGTGTACATCGGGAACTCGGATCCCAGCAAGTCGCTCGAGAACATCGCGTCCGGAACGTACGCCTACACCCAACCCGACGGCGTCCCCTACATCGTGGTGAACAACGACTTGAGCTTCGTGCCGCCGAACGGGGAGGGCTCGTCGGGCCTCGCCAAGATCCACGGCGCCATGAAGATCACGGCGGCCCACGAGCTCTTCCACGTGTTCCATTTCCTCTACGAACCGGACGCCTGGAACCCCACCGAGGACGACTGGTGGTTCGAGTGCTCATCCACCTGGATGGAGGACGAGGTGTTCGACGAGGTGAACGACTACTACCAGTATTTCAACCAGGCGTTCAGGCGGCAGGGTTGGGCGAATTTCCTGCACGAAGGCCTTCCGGTACGCTCGACCGATCCCTCCTACGTCACCCGCGCCTACGGTTCGGTGATCTTCGCCAAGTACCTCTCCGAGCACGTGGGGCGGCGGCAGGCGATGTTCGACGTGTGGGGCCGGATCCGGTTCGACGGGCAGCGGATCCTGGACGCCCTCGACGCCTTCGCCACGGCCAACGGGTTCGCCGGGCTCCCGGACCTGTTCCTGGGGTTCGTGGGCGCCACGGCGGTCATGGACTACGAGGAAGGCGCGAACTACGGGAGCGTGCCCCTTGCCGGAACGAGCCTAGAGTCGCTGAACTTCTTTGGGCTGGGCTATCTTGGCGCCCGCTACGAGGAGGAGACGCTGGCTGCAGGGGTGAGCACCTTTGCGTACGACACCCCCACCGAGTCCGGCTGGGGAGTTGCCACCGCCTACCGGGATCCGCTCACCGGGCGGTTCGTGTACGGCCGATCTCTCGCGGCTGCCGGCCGCGTGGAGGTGACCCTGGATCTCCCCCGGTCTGCCGAGGTCTACGTCGGGGCGGCTCGTTTGACCTCCGGGGAGGTCCCTGCCGAGCCTCCGGCAGCCGATGGGGGCGGCGGTGGAGGTGGGGGCGGCGGCGGATGCTTCCTCTCAATCCTCGGGTTTTGACGCCGGTTTCTTGAACCGGCAACCTCCGTTTGGGTAGAGTATGCGCGCCCCGGTTCGACGGGGCCGGCCTTGTGAAACCGGAAACGATCTGCCCGCACGGAGGCCCCCATGCCCCAGGTCCGACGGCGATGGCTCGCGGCGGTTCTCGCCGCTGTTTCGTGGATCGTCGCCGCGGCCGGGGCCCGGGCGGCCGAGGTGCTGTTCGTCTATCCCCCCCCGAACTCCCTCGTCACGGAATCGCCCGTCACCGTGCTCGGGTACGTGCTGGGCGATCCCGTGACCGAGCTCGCGGCCCGGGTGGTGCCCGAGGACCGCTCGGTGGAACCCACCCGCACCGACCTCTACCTGTTCAAGGGCAAGGTGTTCTCCGGCGCCCTGGAGCTCGCCCCCGGCCGGAACAACGTGGTGGTGGGCGCCACGGTGCTCCCGCTCCTCTACCGCCCCGGGTTCGAGGGCGAGGCCGAAGGGGAGTTCCGCCGGCCGAAGCCCCACGCCGGCGGCATCGAGTCGTGCAACCCCTGCCATGGGTTCTCCCGGGGGAGCCTGACCCTCAAGGCCCGCGTTCCCGACCTCTGCCTCGGGTGCCACAAGGTGGGCACCGAGTCGCTCCGGGCGGTGATCAAAAAGAACCGCCACACCGAGGAGATCACCCCGGACTGCCTGCGGTGCCACGACCCCCACGTGTCCTTCGAGCCCCAGTTGTTACGGGATCGCGAGCAGGCCTGCGCCTCGTGCCACGAGGGACAGAGCGGGCCGTCGCTCCATGCCGAGGCGGCCGCATCGCCCTGCGGCGCCTGCCACGACGCCCACGCGTCGGCCTACCCGGCCCTGCTTCGGGGGGAGGCCCTGGAACTCTGCGCCCGGTGCCACGCGGACGTGGCGGATCCGGACCGATACCCCCGCTCGTACCACCGGCCGGTGGACGACGGGAAGTGTTTCGACTGTCACCGGCCCCATGCCGGCGGGTACCCGTCGCTCCTCGTGGACGTGGCACCGGGGTTGTGCGGCCGGTGTCACGAGGAGGCGGGGGAAGAGGTGCACGGCGGGGAACTGGCCGAGTGCCGGATGTGTCACGAGCCTCACCTTTCGAAACAGCCCGACCTCCTGAAGGTCGGGGTGTCCGAGCGGTGCCTCGACTGCCACGGCCAACCGGGAAAGGGGAAATACCGCCATCCCGCGCTGGAGGATGGATGCGTCACCTGCCACAATCCCCACGATCCCAAGGGGCTCAAGGCGGCCGACAAGGTGTGCGGCCGGTGCCATGGGCTCCGGAAGGAGGGGTTCCGGGCGGTCCACGGGGAGCTCCCCATGAACGACGTGCGCCAGTGCACGTTTTGCCACGAGGCCCATGCGGGCGATTATCCTGGCCTGCTCCGGGGCAACGTGCACTACCCCTTGCAGAACGGCGGCTGCAACGCCTGCCACGAGGTTCGGGGGGGCCGGATCGAACTCCGGTACGAGGGCAGCAAGAACTGCACCCGGTGCCACGGCCAGATCACGGGCACCTCCCAGATCGTGGAGGTCGACAAGGTGCACAAGCCCGTGTACCAGATCGACTGCATCGCCTGCCACAACCCCCACCTGGGGGTGCGGGATAAGTTTCTCCTGGAGGAACCCGTGACCCTGTGCGGGTGGTGCCACGGCATCCTGCTGCGGGGGGTGAAGAACGTGCACGGCGTGTTCCAGAAGGGGACCTGTTACACCTGCCACCTGCCCCACATCAGCGATTTCCGGCCGCTCCTGAAGCGGCCCGAGCGGGCCCTGTGCGCGAGCTGCCACACGGGGGTCGTTCCGGAATCGCCGGCCGAGGAGCGGCTCCTCCACGGCGCGCTGAAGGACGGGCGCTGCACCGGGTGCCACAACCCCCACGGCACGAACACGGAAAAGCTCCTCAGGGGGAGCCGGGACCGCCTGTGCCGGGGCTGCCACCCCCAGGTGCTGGAATCGGCGCCGGGGAAACCCTACCGCTACGCCCACGGTCCGGTGGGGGCCGGAAACTGCACGGCGTGCCACACCCTCGCCCACCGGCACGAACGGGAGGGCGACCGGTTCCTGCGGGCCCGGGGCAGCGGGGTGTGCGCCCTGTGCCACGACACCCAGCCCGACCACGTGCCCCAGCGGTTCCGGGCCAAGATGAGCGAGGTGCGAAACGACTGCCTCGCCTGCCATCTGCCCCACGGCTCGGACAACCGGTTCATGATGCGGGAGGAGTATTACTAGGCGCGGACGTTGGGACGGTAGGACGTTGGGACGCGGGGAAGGTTACCCCAGCAAGGTCGAGAGTTTCTCCCGGCTGATCCGCAGGTAGTCCCGGTCCCGGGAGAAGACCTCCAGGGTGACCGTGTCGTCGTAGCCCACTTCCCGGAGGATGAGGGCGACCCGGCCGAAGTCGATGGCCCCGGCGCCGATGGGCAGGTGGTCGTCGTGGCGGCCGAAGTTGTCGCTCGCGTGGAGGTGCCGTAGCCGCGGCCCGCACGCCCGGGCGAGTTCCTCGAACCGCTCTCCGCCGAGGCTTCCCAGGTGGGCGTGGCCCACGTCGAGGGTGACCCCGAGGCCTGGGAACCGGGAAAAGAGCTCCTCGAAATCCCGGGCTCCCGCCAGGGTGTGGGAGCGGGGGAACAGGTTCTCCACGCACAAGGAGATCCCGAGTCGCTGCGCCTCGGCCCCGATCTCCCCCAGGCTCCGCCACCCTGCCCGGGCGGCCTCCTCCGGCACCCGGGGTCCGAGCCCCGTGGCCACCCCGGGATGCAGCACAACCTTCTCCGCCCCCAGGTCCCGCGCCACCCGCAGGGCTTCCACGGTCTCCTCCACCGAGGCCCGCCGCAGCCGCTCTGTGAGGTCCGCGGTGGAGACGAACGTGGGCAGGTGGCACACGAGCCCGAGGCCGTGGCGGTCGAGCAAGCGGCGAATATCGCCGGCCAGGCCACCGAGCCGCTCCGGCGTCGCCTGGGGCGGGTCCATGGCGAGCTCCACGTAGTCGAACCCCATCCGGCCCACGAGCTCGATCTCTTCGAGCACCGGCAGAAGGGGCGAGTTCATGGCGCCGTACCGCACGGGCCTACCCTCCCAGCGCCGTTTTGAGGTATTCGGGCACGGGGCAGGGCCGGCCCGTGGTGCGGTCGAGCACCACGTACACCTCGCGGCCCTCGGCCACCGTGCGGCCCGAGCCGGTTTCGGTGGCCCGCAGGACGAACGTGAACGAGGTGCGGCCGAACCGCTCCACCCCCACCTCGATCGCCAGTTCCTCCCCGAGCACCGCCGCCGACCGAAAATCGCACTCGGCTCGCACCAGGACCATGTCGTGGCCCCGCTCGGTCACGAGCGGGTAGGGCACGCCCCGGGCCTCCAGGAAATCGGTCACGGCGTCGTCGAAGTAGGCGAAGTAGTTCGCGTTGAACACGTGGCCCTGGCAGTCGGTGTCGCGGAACCGGACTTTCTGGCGGTGAACGAAGGGGTCGGGCATGGGGGCTCCTTTCGGGCTTGGCGGCTGGGCGGCTGGGCGGCCGGGCGGCTCGGCGGCTGGGCGGCGAGGCGGCGAAGCAGCCGAAATCCTCTCTTGAACCTGGGGGTATCGCCTGTCCCGACGGGGTGGGCCGGGCAAAGGTTCTCGAATCACTACGGGTTCTGGGCTTCCAGGTAACGTCGGTCACTGGTTACCGGTCACCGATCACCCGTCACCCGTCACCCGTCACCGGTCACCCGTCACCGGTCACCCGTCACCGGTCCATCCGTTCATACCCCGGCGGGCCATTGTGCGGCCGGAAGCGGGACGCTCCCATTGGGCCGTCGGGGGAGCAATCGCGCTTCAGGGGCTAGGCTTCGCCGGGGTTCTCTCCCCCTCCTTCCAGCGCGGCCAGGAGGACCCGATGTAAGTCGGCGACCCGGAAAGGTTTTGTGAGGAACGCCGCGCCCTCCTCCAGAAGCCCCTCGGCCCGGGCGAAGGACTCGGAGTATCCCGAGATGTACACGAGGGGGAGACCCGGAACCCGCTCCCGCAGGGCCGTTCCCACCTCCCGGCCGCTTCGCCCCTCGAGCACCAGGTCCACCACGGCCGCGTCCGGGGAGCGGCCGCCCAACGCCTCTAGCGCCGCCTCCCCCGAGGCGAATCCGACGGGGCGAAAGCCCTGGGACTCCAGGAACTCGCAGAGCATCTCCCGGACCGCCGGCTCGTCCTCCACCACCCAAACCTCGACCCCGGTGCACGCCGGGGTCTCCGGCGGCTCATCCGGTTCCGCTGCCTCCCCGGTTTGATCGGCAGGGTGCGCCTCCGGCAGGTAGAGCCGAACCGTCGTGCCGATCCCCGGTTCGCTGTATACGTGGACGTGCCCGCGGCTCTGCTTCACGAACCCGTGCACCGTGGAAAGCCCAAGCCCCGTGCCTTTTCCAACGGGTTTCGTGGTGAAGAAGGGCTCGAACACGTGGGGGAGCGCCTCGGAAGCGATGCCCTCGCCGGTGTCGGAGACCGTGATCCGGGCGTAAGGGCCGGGCTCCAGGTCCTGGTGGGCGCGGGCGTAGGCGGGCTCGAGCTCCACCCGGTCCACCTCCACGAGGAAGCGCCCGCCCCGGGGCATGGCGTCCCGGGCGTTGGTGGCCAGGTTGACCAGGGCCTCCTGGAGCCGTGCCGGATCGACCCGCACCCAGACGCTGCCCGGCTCGCACGCGACCCGGATCTCGATGTTCCTGGGTAGCAGGGGGCGGAGGAACTCCACCGCTTGGCGCACCTCGGCGCACAGATCCAGAGTGCGAGGCCGGAGCGGCTGTTGCCGCGAATAGGCCAGGAGCTGCCGGGCGATCTCGCCCCCCCGCTGGGCCGCCTGGGCGACGGCCCGAAAGCGCCTGCGGGCCGCCGGGTCGCTGGTCTCGAGCTCGCCCAGCTCCGCGTGGCCCAACACGGCGGCCAGGAGGTTGTTGAACTCATGGGGCACCCCGCCGGCCAGGCGGCCCACGGACCGGAGCCGGTCGGCCTGTTCGGCCCGGCGGCGGTTCTCCTCCCTCTCGGTGACGTCCCGGGCGTACACGAGCGCCGCCCGCCGGCCCTGGTATTCCATCGGGCCCGAAACGGCCTCCACGGCCCGCCGTTCCCCGCCGGGCCGGACCACCTGGTAGGCGCGGGGCAGGGCGCCCCTTCGGTCGGCCGCGACCTCCTCGAAACTCTGCCGAACCCGCTCCTGGTCGTCCTCCGCCACCAGTTCCTGGATGCGCCGGCTCAGGATCTCCTCCCGCGAGAGGCCAAGGAGCCGCTCGGTGGGCCGGTTCGCGTAGAGGATCTCCCCCGTTTCGAGATCGGCAACGAGCACGGCCTCCAGCGCGGTGTCGAGAAGCGCCCGGTAGCGCTCTTCCGAGGCCGTCGCCTCCTGGGTGCGCCTCCGCACCTCCCGCCGGAGCGACCGGTTCCAATAGACGAGGGCCCCGGCCGCCAGAAGGACGAGGGCCGCTCCCGCCGCGATCGCCCGTAGGACCGGCCGCCAGTCCGGGGGGGTGGCGAGGAGGGGCCTGCCGAACCATTTGGCCCGGAGCCGCTCGAGCGTCCCGTCGGCGGTGAGGCGCTCGAGGGCCTGGTCCACCCGGTCGCGCAGCGCGGCCCGGTGGCTGGGCAGGGCGATGACCCGCTCCCCGATCGGCACGGGCTCCCCGATGGTGCGCAGGCCCCGGAGCCCGAGCCTCTCGATGAGGTACGGGCCGGTGTGGCGGTTGCCCAGGTACGCGGTGACCTCCCCCGCCGCGAGGAGGCGCAGGGCCTCGGCCTGGTCGGGCACCGCCACGGCCACGGCCTCGGGGCAGCGCTCCCGGAGCACCCGGTGGCTGATGTCGTTTTCCTCCACGGCCACCGTGCGGCCCGCGAGGGCGGAGAGGTCGGGGATGCCGGTGGTGCCCTCCCGGACGAAGATCGCGAGCGCAAGGGGGAGGATCGGGGTTCGGGTGAGGGCGTAGCGCTCGGCCCGCGGGGGCGTGCGGGCCATGCACAGGAGGTCCACCTCGCCGCGGTCGAGGGCCCGCTGGGCCTCGGCCCAGACGTAGGGCCGAAACTCCAGGGGTTCCCCGAGTTCCCGGGCCACGGCTCGCAGAACCTCGGTGTTGAACCCCCGGGCCTCCCCGGCCTCCCACCACTCGTGGGGCGGGTAGTTTCGGTCCACCGCGGCCACCAGCGCCCCGGCCGGCGGGGCCACGGCCGCGAACACGAGGAGAGCGACGAGGAGGAGGCGGGCCCGCATCCAGGAGGCCTACTCGTCCGCCTCGTAGGGCTCGGTCTCCCGTGGTTTTGCCAGGGCCTCCTTGCCCAGGGCGAACCCGAGCTCCAGGGCCTTTCGGTTGGGCTCCTCGGTGCCGGGGGGCACCCGGGCGAGCACGGCGGCCTCCAGGGCCGGCAGCCCCACGATGCCGGTGGCCCCGGCCAGCACCCCGAGGGCCGCGATGTTGGCAAAGAGCTCCCGGCCCAGTTCCTGGCGCACGGTGCGCACGATGGGCACCACCAGGGCCGACGAGCTCGGCGGGGTGGGCACGAGGTCCGCGTCCACGATGAGCACGCCGTCGTATTTGAGGTCGTGGAAGTACTTGTCGCAGGCCTCCTGGGTCAGGGCAAGGAGGATGTCGAGGCGCTGGGCCTTGGGGTAGTGGATGGGCCCGTCGCTCACGATTACCTCGGCCTTGCTCGCCCCACCCCGGGCCTCGGGGCCGTAGCTCTGGGTCTGGACCACGTTCTTGCCCTCGTGGAGCCCCGCGGCCTCGGCCAGGATGATGCCGCCCGTGATGAGGCCCTGGCCGCCGGAGCCCGCCAGGCGCACTTCGGTTCGCATGGTTCTCTCTCCTTCTCGGGTCAGGGCTCGGCGCCGGTGCGGTCGATCTTCTCCTCTTCCACGGTGGGCTCCGGCAGGGCCGCCCGGGCGGTCTGGCGGATCTTCTCGTACTCCCGGGTGTACTCGGGGGCCTCCCGTTCCACCAGCACCCCGGTGATGATCTTGCCCGCGAGCTCCTCGGGCGACATCTCGGCCGCCTTCTTCACCGACACGGCGCGCTCCTTCTGCGAGCGCATCATGTCCACGGGCCCGCCCAGGCGGTTCCGGCGGCCGTAGGTGGTGGGGCACCCGGCGATCACCTCCACCACGGAGAATCCCGTATGGACGAACGCCTTCTGCAGGAGGTTTTCCAGCTCCTTCACGTGGTAGGTGGTGGTGCGGGCCACGAAGGTCGCCCCGGCCGCCTCGGCGAGCCGCGACACGTCGAAGGGCTGGTCGAGGTTCCCGTAGACCGTGGTGGTGGAGAGGGCGCCGGTGGGGGTGGCCGGGCTCACCTGGCCCCCGGTCATGCCGTAGATCTGGTTGTTCACGATGACGGCGGTCATGTCGATGTTGCGGCGGCACGCGTGGATGAAGTGATTGCCGCCGATCCCCACGGAGTCGCCGTCGCCCATGATGGCGATCACCTTGAGGTGGGGCCGGGCCAGCTTGACCCCGGTGGCGAAGGCGAGCGCCCGGCCGTGGACCGTGTGCAGGGTGTTGAAGTCCACGTACACCGGGGCCCGGCTCGAGCACCCGATGCCGCTGGCCAGCACCACGTCGTCCTTGGGCCAGCCCAGCCGGTCGATGGCCCGCAGCATACACCCCAGCACCACGCCGTTCCCGCAGCCCGGGCACCAGATGTGGGGGAATTTTTTCCCGTGGCGCAGGTAGTTCTGGATGATCTCTCGGTTCGAACGCTCCATCACAGCCACTCCCTGAGGCCCTTGGCGATCTCGGCCGGGGTGATGAGCTCGCCGTCGTTTCGGACGAGCTTGTGGACGTCGGCGCGGCCCCGGGCCACCCGGAGCACCTCCCGGTACACCTGGCCCCGGTTCATCTCGCACACCAGGAGCGCCTTCACCGTGCCGGGGCCCAGGAGCCGCTCGAAGGCGGCCCGGGGAAAGGGCCACAGGGTCTGAAGCCGCAGGAGCCCCGCCTTCTTGCCCTGGGCCCGGAGTTCCTCCACGGCCTCCCGGGCGCTTCGGGCCACCGACCCGTAGGCCACCACCACGGCCTCGGCGTCGTCGAGGAGGACGTCCTCCGTGACGCAGATCTCCCGGAACCCGCGCTCGATCTTACGGAACAGGCGGTTCATACCCTGGACGATCTCGGTCTTTTGCTGGGTGGGGAACCCCATCCGGTCGTGCACGAGCCCGGTCACGTGGTAGCGGTACCCGTCGCCGAAGGCGGCCATGGGGGGCACGCCGGTGTTCGTCTCGTCGTAGGGGGCGTACCACTCGGGGGGCATGCTCGGGCGGATCCGGTCCACCCGCTCCACGGCGCCGCGGGCCGGCAGCCGGACCTTCTCGCGCATGTGGCCCACCACCTCGTCGAGCAGAAGGATCACCGGGTTTCGGTACTTCTCGCTCAGGTTGAAGGCCCGCACCGTCTGGTCGAAGGCTTCCCGCACCGAGGAGGCCGTGAGCACGATGATCGGGTGGTCGCCGTGGGTGCCCCACCGGGACTGCATCACGTCGCCCTGGGAGGGGCTCGTGGGAAGCCCGGTGGAGGGGCCGCCCCGCATCACGTCCACGATCACCACGGGAATCTCGGCGATGCACCCGTACCCGATGAGCTCCTGCATCAGGCTGAACCCGGGCCCCGAGGTGGCGGTCATGGCCTTGGCGCCGGCCAGGCTCGCCCCCAGGCAGGCCGCGAGGCTCGCGATCTCGTCCTCCATCTGGATGAAGGTGCCGCCCACGGCCGGCAGCCGGGCGGCCAGCCCCTCGGCGATCTCGGTGGAGGGGGTGATGGGGTAACCCGCGTAGAACGTGCATCCCACCGCGAGCGCCGCCTCCACCACCGCCTCGTTGCCCTGGAGCAGGAGCTCCCGGGATCCCTTGGGCCTCATGACCGGTCCTCCTTGTCCTTCACGGTGATGGCGAAATCGGGGCATCGCAGCTCACACATGTGGCACCGGATGCAGTCCTCGGGCCGGGCGGGCACCGGGTGGCCGTCGGGGCCCCGCTCCAGCACGTTCTTGGGGCAAAAGGCGATGCAGATACCGCACTTCTTGCACCACGCGTTGTACACGGTGATGGGGTTTTCCCCCGGCGGGGCGGCCGGCTTGGCCGCCGGGGCTGCCTTACTCATGGGAGTCCTCCGTGAGGCAAGCTGGAAGGCTGGGAGGCCGGAAAGGGAGAAGGGAAAGAATCTTTTAGCGTAAGCAGCATTCGTTCACCTCGGTTTGCGGCCGGGTTCAAGCGGTCAGGTCCGCGCACAGGCGGCCGAGCCCCAGGAGGGCCGCCCCCCGCCAGGCGGCCTCCAGGACGAGGCCCGGCCGGAGGGTCTCGAGGGTCCGCTCGGCCAGGTACTCCCCGGCGCACCGCTCCAGGGAGAAGCCCGGGTGGAGCAGGCGGGCCGTTCCCTCGATGGACAGGAGCGCCTTCACGAGAAGCGCATGGCGGTGGGGGAACCGCACCCCGGCCCGCCGGGCCGCCCCGAGGAGGCCCAGGCCCATGGCCGCGAGTTCCACCTCCTCGAGGCGCGGTCGCAGGGCGGCGCCGAGGACCCGGTCCACTTCCTCCACGAACGACGCCCGGCGCTCGCGGGGTACCCGAACGCCCAGGCGCTCCAGGCTCCGCAGGGCGAGCCCGGCATCCCGGGCCAAAAGGCCCACCAGCACCCCCAGAGCCGCCCGGCGCTCCCCCGGTCCGAGCCGGCCCCGGAGCCCGAAATCCACGTACCCGATCTCGCCGGCGGGGGTGATCAAAAGGTTCGCCGGGTGGAGGTCGGCGTGGAACAATCCCAGTTCCAGGACCTGCCGGAAGAACGCCCTTGCGCCCGTCTCCGCCAGGTCCCGATACTCCGGGTGCCGGCGGGCTTCGGGAGCCGAGAGCTTGTGACCCTCGATCCACTCGGCCGAAAGCACCCTGCGGGCCGTGCCGGGCCAGTACACCTCGGGGATCCGGATCCGGGGTTCGTCCCGCAGCCCCCGGGCCAGCTCGCAGGCGGTTTCCCCCTCGGACCGAAGGTCGAGCTCTGCCCGGGCGGCCCGCTCGAGTTCCCCCCACAGGGCGTCGGCGTCCACGCGGCCCCGCAGGGCCGGGCAGAGCCCAAGAACGGGCGCCAACCGCCGCGCGAGCCGCAGGTTCCGGAGAACCCTCTCCTCCACCCCGGGCCGGAGCACCTTGACCGCGAGGGGCCTCCCGTCGGGGGTTTCCGCCCGGTGCACCTGGGCCACCGAGGCGCTGGCCACCGGTTGCGGAACGACCCGGCGGAAGACCGCCCCGGCGCCGGGACCGAGGGCGCGCTCGATCTCGGCCCGAACGTGGCCCCAGGGTACCGGAACGGCGCGATCTTGCAACGCCTCGAGTTCCCGCCGGAGGGAATCGGGCACCAGGTCGGGCCGCACCGACAGCACCTGGCCCAGCTTCACGAACCCGGGCCCCGCCCGTTCCAGGAACCGCCGAACCACCCGGGCCCAGGGCGGGCCCTTACGGGTTTCCATCCCCCATCCGGTCGAGGCGCTCCTCCAGGGCCCGGAGCCGCTCCCGCAGTTCCCGGATTTCGTCCCGGAGATCCCGCGCCTCCTCGGGGCCCAGGAACCCCAACGCCCGGATCTGGTTCGCCGCCATGCGGCCCACCACGCCCTTGAGAAGCTCCTTTTCCCGGTCCACGGCCAGGAGGAACCGCTCGTATTCGTCCCGGACGTCCTCGGGCGTCTCCCGGGCCCGGCGGATCGCGTCGCGGATCCAGTCGTCGGCCTTCTCGTGCAGCAGGAGCCACAGGCCGAAAAAGGCGAGGCTCCCCTTCCCACCCGGGGTTTCGGACATGGAATCGGTCTCCGGTCGACGGTCTGCGGTCGCTATTACTCCGGCGGCCAAACAGGTATGGTCGGGGGCATGGGGCCTGCTGGAGCGCCAGGCGTGGCTCCTACAGTGACCGGATGCCGCACTCACGCACGGCCGGAAGCAGGCCCCATGCCCCCCGATCTCGTTGCGCGCCTCTATTCGCGCCGGGTTTCTCTAAACCGGCCGGGCGGCCAAACTCCCTCAACCTCTCCGTGTCCTCCGTGCCCTCCGTGGTTCAACCCGAGCCGGTCCCGGCCTCCCCTTGCGGGGGCGCCGGTGGAAGCTCGATCCAGAACCGGCTGCCCCGGCCGCCCGGGCCCTCCCCGACCCCGGCCCGGCCGCCGTGGGCCCGGGCCACGGCGGCCACCACGAAGAGGCCCAGGCCGGTTCCCCGCTCGTCCCATCCGCGAAACGGCCGGAACACCTCACCGCGGCGTTCCGGCGGGACCCCCGGGCCCTCGTCGCGGACCTCGATCCGAAGCCCCCCGCCGGGGGTACCCCGGGCCTCGAGGGTCACCGGGCTTCCCCGCGGGGCGTGCTTGAGGGCGTTGTCCACGAGGTTCCCAACGGCCCGCTCCACCATCATGGGATCCGCCCGGACGGTCGGGGGTGCCGGTTCGCCGACCTCTAACCGGATGGCGATGTCCCGCATCCGGGCCTGGGGCCCAAAGGTCCGGGCCAGGCGCTCGACGGCGGCGACGGCGTCGAACGGGCGGGGCGAGGGGGCAAGCGTCCCGGCCTTCGCCCGCCCCTCGAGCACCAGGGTTTCGGCGAGATGCATCACCCGCTCCAGGGAGAACCGGGCGAGCGACAGGATCTCGCCCGGCTCGGCCTCCGGGGTCTCCGGGCTGGCCAGGAGGTCCAGGAAGCCCCGGACCGATCCGAGCTGCCCCCGGATGTCGTGGCTCAGGGCCGAGAGGAAAAGCCGCCGGTCCCGGGCCTCGCGGTCCAGGAGAAAGAGGAGGTCGTTCACGGTCTCGGCCAGGGCCCCGATCTCGCCGGCCGTGGCCTCCCGGTACACCGGGCATTCGGCGCACGTCGGAAACCGGCACGGCCGGTCGGCCTCGGCCCCGCCCCGGATCCGCCAGCACCGCTCGTCGGTGCGGCCCCGGGCCTCGCAGGTCTCGTCAGGGCAGATAAGGCGCTCCCAGCAGGCCGGGGCCTCGGGATTGGGGAACCGCTGGCCGTACTCCCCCCGCTCCACCACCCCCCGCAGGATCTCCCGGGCCGTCGTCACCGCCCGGGCCAGCCGGTCCCGGTGGGCCTGAAGCTCGATCTGGGTTCCCGCGAGGTCGCGCCGCAGGCGGTCTTTTTCCTCCTCCACCACCCTCTGGAACGCGGCGGTTTGGCGGTGGAACCAGGTGGCCACGGCGAGGCCCGCGAACAGCACCGTGTTGAGGGCCCCCGTGTAGGGGTAGAGCCCCTCGGCCGCCGGCCAGCGCGCGGCCAGCACCGGCACGCCCACGTGAGAAACCACGCGGGCCATGGCAACCAGGGCTATGAGTCCTCCGAACCACCGAAGGTACACGCCGTCCACCGTGCGGGGAAGGCGCCTCGTCTCCCGGTGGAAGAGCACCGCGAGGGCCAACACCGTAAGGGCCCCAATACGATCCACCCCCGCTGCGAAAAGATCGCTCACGCCCGGTTCTCCCTCACCCGGGCCCGGATTCCCCTCCAGAGCAGGAAAAGTGCCGGAACCAGGATCAGGTGATCCCGGGCCCAGACCGGATACCCGGGAAGGAGGTGGCTCGTGAAGGCCCACAGGCTCCAGACCCCGAACAGGCCGGCGCCCCAGGCCAGGAGTCGGCCGCCTGCGGCCCCGTTCCGCCGGGCCTGGAGCGCGAACTGGGCCAGGGCGAGGGCCAGGGCGAGGTGGGCGATCTCGTGGGCCACGAGCCCCTCGCCGGAGTGCCGCTGCACGGCCCACGCGGTGCCGGGGAACGTGAGGAAGGATATGAGGACAAAGACGAAGGGGCGCATGTCGGGTCCCGTGGGAGAAGATGCGGGATTCGTACCACAGAACCTCGCGAAAACGCCAGACGGGGCCGGGCGATGCGGGAACGGGGGGCTCAAGTTTTCGGGGAAACCGCCGAACAGAAGAAAGGTCCGCACATCGAATCCGCTAGGGAGACGCGTTCCATGGATCTGGCAACCATCATCGGCCTGGCATCGGGAACGGTGCTGATCGTCGCGGCCATCGTGATCGGCGGGGCGCCGCTGGCGTTCGTGGACATCCCCTCGGTGCTCATCGTGGTGGGCGGCGTGATCGCGGTGACCTTCATCATGTTCCCGATGCGCACCGTGATCGGTGCCGTCAAGGTGGCGGTCAAGGCGTTCAAGGAGGACACCTGGAACCTCGACGAGATCATCGACCAGATGGTGAGCCTGTCGCGCCTGGCCCGCACCAACGGCATCCTGGCCCTGGAGGACGCCGAAAAGGAGATCACCAATCCGTTCCTCAAGAAGGGGATCCAGCTCGCCGTGGACGGCAACGAGGAGGAGCTCATCCGGTTCATCATGTCCACCGACGTGAGCTTCACCCAGGAGCGCCACGCCATCGGCCAGAAGGTGTTCAAGCAGATGGGGGCCATGGGGCCGGCGTTCGGGATGATCGGCACCTTGATCGGGCTGGTGCAGATGCTCCGCTCCCTCGACGATCCTTCGTCCATCGGGCCGTCCATGGCGGTGGCGCTCCTCACGACCCTCTACGGGGCCCTGATCGCGAACCTCGTGTGCCTGCCCATCGCCAACAAACTCGAGTACCGGAGCAAGGAGGAGGCGCTGGCAAAGCAGGTGATCACCGAGGGGATCATCTCGATCATGCAGGGCGCGAACCCCAAAGTGCTGAAGGACAAGCTCGAGGCCTTCATCGCCCCGACCATGCGGAAGGAAAAACGCGACGGCGGCGGTGGCGGCGAGGCGGCCGGGGAGGCGGCCTAGATGGACGAACTCCTGAACAAGGGGCCCCAGGAAGAGGCCGAGGAGGGGGCGCCGGCGTGGATGGCGACCTTCGCCGACATGTCCACCCTGCTCCTCACGTTCTTCGTTCTCCTGCTCTCCTTTGCCAACATGGACGCCCAGAAGTTTCGGGAGATGCTCGGGAGCGTCAAGGACGCCTTCGGGGTGCAGAAGGAAACCTGGGGCGACTACATGGCCCGGTCCGAAAGCCCCATCGAGCAGATGCTCCAGCAGACCCTGGAGGGCGAGGGCCAGGGCCAGTCCGAGGAGCAGGGCATGTCGATGCAGCAGTTCCTGAGCATCGTGCAGGCCCTGTTCCAGGAGCTGGGGGGCGCGGCCGAGGTGACCATGGACGAGGAGGGGGTCACCGTGCGGGTCGAGGGGAAGCTCCTCTTCCCGTCGGGTTCGGCCGAGCTCAAGCCCGAGGCCGCGGCCGTGCTGGACCGGATCGCCGCCCTCATCAAGAAGTACACTTTCGATCTGTACATCCTGGGCCACACCGACTCGGTGCCGATCCACACCGAGCGGTTCCCCTCCAACTGGGAGCTCAGTTCCGCCCGGGCCACGGCGGCGCTGCGATACCTCGTGGAGCGCGGCGCCGACCCGGCCCGGCTCGTGGCCGTGGGGTTCGCCGACAGCCGGCCCATCGCCCCCAACGACACCCCCGCGGGCCGGGCCCGGAACCGCCGGGTGGAGTTCGTGTTCAAGAGCCCCGAGGCCCTGCCCCAGGGCGGGTACCGGCCGGCGAGGCCGTAAACGAAGGTTCGGCGGCTGGGCGGCTGGGAGGCTGGGCGGCGAGGCGGCTAGTGGTCCGTCTCACAAAAAAGCATGCACATTGCGGCGGAGGGGCTGGGGGTCCGACGAAGCGCGACGGCCGAGCAGCTTGGGCCGCCCGGCGCCAGGGGAGCGGCCGCGGCGCGTGCCCTCACGCGCCGCAGCGGACCGCGCCGAGGCGGCCCCTGCGAGGCCGTTCAGCAAAGGAGGGGCCCCAGCCCCACCCCGTGGAAATACTACGGGATTTCGGGAACGTCTCGCTAGAAAGCAAGGCAGCATTGGGGCGAGCCGTGTCCGCCGGTCACCCCCGCTTTCGGTAGATCCTGAGTTGCGCGTCCCAGGGCTCGAACCGATCGGCCCCCAGACCCAGGAGCGTCTCGCTGGTGCCAAGGACCAGGGCGCCCCCCGGCTGGAGCGCCCGGGCCAGGTGCTCCAGCACCCAGGTCTGGACCGGCCGGCGGAGGTAGATGAGCACGTTCCGGCAGGCCACGAGATCCTGCTCCTCGGGGTAGGTGGCCGGGTCCAGGAGGTCCCCGGCCCGAAACCGCACCCGGGCCCGTACCTCGGGGAGGACCCGCCACCGGCCCTGCCCGGCCGGCTCGAGGACCCTGGAGCGCTGCGCCTCCGAAAGGCCCTCCACCTCCCGTTCCCCGTACTCCCCGGTCCGGGCCTGGGCCAGGGCTCCTTCGTCCCGGTCGGTGCCCAGCACCTCGAACGGGCAGCCGGGAGGAAGCGCCCCGAGGGCCGTGGCCGCCAAGGAGAAGGCCTCCTGGCCCCGGGAGCACCCGAGGCTCCAGAACCGGAGCGGCACGCCGGGGGGCTTGGGGGCGGCGAGCTCCGGCAAGAGCCGGCCCAGGGCCGCGAAGGCCGCGGGGTCGCGGAAGAACCCGGAGACCGCGACGCTCAGGCTCCGGGCGAAGCGCCGCGCCTCCCCGGGGTTCGCGGCCGCGAACGCGGCGTAGGCCTCCGGGTCCGGCAGGGCGAGCGCCTTGCACCGGGCCCGCACCCGCCGCACGATCGCCGTTTCCTTGTAGGCCCGGAGCTCTAAGCCGGTTTCCCGTTCCACGGCCTCGGCGAGCCGCCGGAACCAGGCCAGATCGTCCCAGGGGTGGGGGAACCGGGGGAGGGAAGGCATGGCGGGTGGGTCACCGCGACCGGAAGTGGTCGTGCCCGGCCCGGCGGGGCGCCCAGGGAGCGCCGCGGTCGAGGACCCGAACGCCGAGATCGGGGGTGACCCGGCCGATCCGCCACACGGGGGTGGCGGCGGCTCGGGCTAGGGTTTCCACCGCCCTCCGTTGCCCCGGGGGAGCGGAGAACAGAAGTTCGTAGTCCTCGCCTCCCCCGAACACCCACTCCCGGGGGTCAGCACCCAGAACCCCAGCGGCCCGCCCGAGATCCGCCGGGACCGGCACCCGCTCGGCCCACACCTCGGCGCCCACGCCGCTCGCCCGGGCCAGGTGCCCGAGATCCTGGAGGAGCCCGTCCGAGACGTCGATCAGGGCCGAGGCCGCCCCGGTGTCCCCCAAGGCCCGTCCCAACGCGAGCCGGGGCTCGGGCCGAAGGTGCCGGAGTACGAGGTCGGGAAACAGGGCTTCCCGGCCGGACTGGAGGAGTGCAAGCCCGGCCGCACTCTCCCCCGGGAACCCGGTCACGTAGAGATCTTCCCCCGGCCGGGCGCCGGACCGGAGGATCGGGTTCCGGGCCCGCCCCAGGAGGGCGAGCGAGAGGGTGAGGTCCCGGGCGGCCGTGGTATCGCCTCCGGCGAGGAAGCACCCGAACGTCCGGGCCGCGTCGCGGAGCCCCCGGTAGAACGCCTCGATCCAGGACACGGGAAGGTCGGGCGGGGCCGAAAGGGTCAGGGTGAAGGCCCAGGGGGTGCCGCCCATGGCGGCCACGTCGCTCGCGTTCACGGCCAGGGTCTTCCACCCCAGGTCCTCGGGCCGACCCCACTGCAGACGGAAGTGGACGCCCTCGACCAGGGCGTCGGCCGTGAACAGAAGAACGCCGTCCCCCAGGGGGAGGACGGCGGTGTCGTCGCCGGGGCCCCCGGCCGGGCCGGCCGAAAGGAGGCCCAACCGGTCCAGGAGGCCGAACTCCCCTAGATCCGCGAGCCTCACGGGGCGGCGGCCTCCCGGGGTGGGGCCTCCTCGGCGGGGGGCTTGAGGGCCAGGTCGATCACCTCGTCCATGGTCTTCACCAGGTGGAACGTGAGGGCCCGGCGGACCTTGGGTGGCAGGTCCTCCAGATCTTTCTCGTTTCGCTCGGGAAGGATCACGGCCTTGAGCCCGGCGCGCATGGCCGCCAGGCATTTCTCCTTGATTCCGCCCACCGGGAGCACCCGGCCCCGCAGAGTGATCTCGCCGGTCATGCCCACGGTGTGGTCCACCGGCCGGCCGGTCATCACGCTCAGTAGGGCCACGGCCATGGTGATCCCGGCCGAGGGGCCGTCTTTGGGGATGGCCCCGGCGGGCACGTGAATGTGGACCTCCCGCTGGTCGAAGAAGTCCTCGGGCACCCCGAGGTCGGCTGCCTTGCTCCGGGCGTAGGAAAGGGCCGCCTGGGCCGACTCCTTCATCACGTCGCCGAGCTGGCCCGTGAGAATCAGCTTGGGCGACCCCTTCATGGTGGTGACCTCGATGTGGAGGATGTCGCCGCCGCTCTGGGTCCAGGCGAGCCCCGTCGCCACCCCCACGAGGTCGTCCTCCACCTCGGCCTCGGGCAAGAACCGCGGCGGGCCCAGGTACCGGTGGAGGTTCCGGCGGGTGATCCGGTGCTTTGTGGCCTGGCCCTCGGCCACGCGCCGGGCAACCTTCCGGCACAGGTTCGCGATCTCCCGCTCGAGGTTTCGCAGGCCTGCCTCCCGGGTGTACTGGTCGATCACCATGCCGAGGGCCTCGTCCGAGATCTCCAGATGCTCCTCGGTGAGCCCGTGCTCGGCCATCTGACGGGGGATCAGGTGCCGGCGGGCGATCTCGAGCTTCTCCTCCCGGGTGTAGCCCGACAGCCGGATCACCTCCATCCGGTCCAGGAGCGCCGGCGGGATCGGGTCGATCAGGTTCG
>NZ_BAAHFQ010000051.1:0-22135 GCF_054681715.1 Deferrisoma sp. | reverse complement strand
CCGAGGCCCCCCAGGGCGCCGCGCCCCCGGCCAGGGCCGCCACCTCGGCCTTGAGCCGCCGGGCCTCCACGGCGGGGGCGGCCGCGCAGGCCGCCTCGCAGGGCCGGTGGCACAGGACCCCGCTCACGGCCGGCAAGGGGTTCGGGCCGAACACGAGGGCCGCGGCCGCGGCCAGATCGCCCCGGGCCAGGGCCTCGGCGTAGGCGCCCGGGTCCTGGCCGAGGGGGCAGGCGGCGCGGCAGGGCGACGCCTCGGCCGTGCCGGCCCGGTTCCACCGGGGGGCGCAGACCCAGTCCCGGTCCTCGCCCAGGGTCTCCAGCACCGAGGCCGGACACGCCCCCCGGCACACCCCGCAGGCCCCGCACCGGGCCGGGTCAATCTCCGGCCGAAACGCCCGGGTCACGGCCCGTCCCCCAGGCCCCGGGCCCGGCGCCATCCGGCGAGCCGGTCCGCCAGGCCCCGGCCCAGGCGCGAGCCCTCCTCCAGGGCCCTTTGGTTGAGGTCCCGCAGCCGCGCCGGCACGCTCTCGGCCACCGCACGGGCCACCGCGTCGGCGGTCACGAGGGCCGTGGCCCCCACCACCGCGCCCAGGAGCACCACGTTGGCCACCTGGGGGCTTCCCAGCCGGTCCCGGGCCGTCTCGACCGCCGGAACGCCCAGGTGGGGCCGGCCGTCGCCGGCCGCGGGCGCCACGGCCCGGTCGGCCACGACCGCGCCGTCGGGCCGGAGCCACGGCCGGTACCGGCCGTAGGCCTCCGGGGCCAGGGCCACCAGGAGATCGGGCTCGGTCACGTGGGGGAAGTCGGCAGGTTCCGGGGCCAGCACCACCCCGGCCCGGCAGGCCGACCCCCGGGCCTGGGCCCCGTAGGACCCGGCCCCGGCGGCCCACAGCCCCTCGGCCACGGCCGCAAGCCCCAGCAGGTGGCCCATGAGGATCACCCCCTGGCCCCCGAACCCGCAGAAGAGGACCTCCACCCGGCCGGTCACGGCACGAACTCCCCGACCACGATCCGGCCGGCCAGCGCCTCGGGCCCCAGGGCCTCGGCCTCCTCCCGCGGCACGATCCGGTCGCGCAACCGCCGGAGGGCCTCGGCCGGGTCGGCCTCGTCGTTTCGCCGGCCGTACTGGGTGGGGCAGGGGCTTACGGCCTCCACGAAGGCGAACCCCGGCGTCCCGATGCCCCGGGCGATGGCCCGGGCCAGGCGGTCGGGCTGGACCACGGCGTACCGGGCCACGTAGGAGGCCCCGGCCGCGGCCACGAGTCGGCAGAGGTCGAAGGGCCGGTGGGGGTTCCCGGCCGGGGTCGTGGCCGTGCGGGCGCCGGCGGGGGTGGTGGCGGCCACCTGGCCCCCGGTCATGCCGTAGATCGCGTTGTTGGCGCACACCACGGTCACGTCGAGGTCCCGGCGGGCCGCTTGGATCAGATGGTTCCCGCCGATGGAGGCGAGGTCGCCGTCGCCGCTCACCACCAGGGTCACGAGTTCCGGGTTGTACATCTTGGCGCCCGTGGCGAAGGCGAGCGCCCGGCCGTGGAGGGTGTGGAGGGTGTCGGCCCGGAGGTGGGGCGAGGGGATCCAGGCCGCGCAGCCGATGCCCGAGACCACGAGGAGCCGGTCTTCGGGCACCCCGGCGAGATCGAGGGCCCGGGCCACGGCCCCCAGGAGGATGCCGTGGCCGCACCCCGGGCAAAACGGGGTCGCCCCGAGCCCTTCCCGCAGCCGGTGGCCGAGGTCCCGGCTCACGGGGCCGCCTCCCGCACCCAGGCCGCCAGGCGGCGCGGATCGATCACCTCGCCGTTCACCTGGTGGAGCCCGGCCACGGGGCACCGGGCGACCTTCCTCACCTCCCCCTCCACCTGGCCCAGGTTCATCTCGGGCACCCCGATCCACCCCACCCGGCCGGCGAGCTCCGCCACCGCCTCCTCGGGGAAGGGCCACAGGGTCTGGAGCCGTAAGAGCCCCACCGGCACCCCCTCGGCCCGGAGCCGGCCAACGGCTGCAAGGGCCGACCGGGCCGTGAACCCGTAGGCCACGAGCGCGATCTCGGCGTCGTCGAGGTGGTGCCCCTCGGTCCGGCAGATCTCGGCCCGGCGGTTCCAGACCTTGCGGTGGAGCCGGGTCACGAGCCGCTCGTGGACCTCGGGGTCCTCGGTGCGGCGCCAGCCCCAGGGGTCGTGGGTGGACCCGGTCACGAGGAGCCGGGCCCCGTCGCCGAAGCAGGGCATGGGCCCCACCCCGTCGGGCTCGTCGGCCCCGAAGGGCGGCCGGGTGGGGTCCCGGTCCCGCAGGGCCACCCGGACCTCGGCCGGCAGGTCGGCCCGCTCCCTCAGGTGGCCCACGGCCTCGTCGGCCAACAGGATCGCCGGCACCCGGAACCGCTCGGCCAGCTCGAAGGCCCGCACGGTGAGGTCGAACATCTCCTGGACCGACCAGGGGGAGAGCGCGATGACCGGGTAGTCGCCGTGGGAGCCCCACCGGGCCTGCTGCACGTCGCCGGCCCCCGGGCGGGTGGCCTGGCCGGTGGAGGGGCCGGCCCGCTGGACGTCGGCGATGACGAGCGGGGTCTCGGTGAAGGCCGCGTACCCCAGGGCCTCCATCATGAGGGAGAACCCCGGGCCGGAGGTGGCGGTCATGCCCTTGGCCCCGGCCCACACCGCCCCGATCACGGCCCCGATGGAGGCGATCTCGTCCTCCATCTGCACGAACACCCGGCCGAGCTCGGCGAACCGTGCGGCCAGGCGCTCCATGATCTCGCTCGAGGGAGTGATGGGGTACCCGGCGTAGAAGTCGCACCCGGCCGCCACGGCGCCCTCGGCCGCGGCCTCGTTGCCCGACAGGTACCGGGGGCCGGGCTCGAAGGGGGCGGGCACGGTGCGCAGGACGATGGCCACGGGGAACTCCGGGGGGGGGACGGTGACGCGTGACCGGTGACGGGTGACCGACGACCGACGACCGACGACCGACGACCGATCCTAATACAGAATCTGGCTCAGGAACAGCTTGGTGCGCTCGTGCCGGGGGTTGTCGAAGAACTCGTGCGGGGTGTTCTCCTCCACGATCTGGCCCGCGTCCATGAAGATGACCCGGTCGGCCACGCTCTTCGCGAACCCCATCTCGTGGGTCACCACCAGCATGGTCATGCCCTCCTCGGCGAGCTCGATCATGACGTCGAGCACCTCCTTGACCATCTCGGGGTCCAGGGCCGAGGTGGGCTCGTCGAAGAGCATGATCTTGGGCTTCATGCACAGGCTCCGGGCGATCGCCACCCGCTGCTGCTGCCCCCCCGAGAGCTGGCCCGGGTACTTCTTGGCCTGGTCGGCGATCCGGACCTTCTCGAGGAAGTGCATGGCCATCTCCTCGGCCTCGCGCTTGGGCATCTTGCGCACCCAGATCGGGCCCAGGGTCAGGTTCTCCAGGATCGTGAGGTGGGGAAACAGGTTGAAGTGCTGGAACACCATGCCCACCTCGGCCCGGATCCGCTCGATGTTCTTCACGTCGTTGGTCAGTTCGATGCCGTCCACGATGATCCGGCCCCGCTGGTGCTTCTCGAGCCGGTTGATGCACCGGATCAGGGTGGACTTGCCCGAGCCCGAGGGCCCGCAGATCACGATCCGCTCCTTGGGGGCCACCTCGAGGTTGATGTCGTTCAGCACGTGCAGATCCCCGAACCACTTGTGCACGTGGATCATCTGGATGATCGCCTCTTCGGGCGATTTGACGGGGGCGGACGCCTCGGGGGCGCGGGCCATCGTGGACCTCCTACCGGGTGCGGCCGGGGGTGAGCTCCCGCTCGAGCCGGCGGCTGTAGCTCGACATGGAGAAGCAGCCCAGGAAATACAACAGCGCCAGGAACAGGTAGGCCTCCGAGCTGAACCCCATCCACTGGGGGTTCGACAGCGTGGCCTTGGTGGTGTTCAGGATCTCGTAGAGCCCGATGATCACGACGAGGGAGGTGTCCTTGAACGCCGACACGAGCACCCCCACCGTGGGCGGGATCACGATCTTGAGGGCCTGGGGCAGGATGATGAGCCGCATGGTCTGCACGTAGTTAAGCCCCAGGGACTCGGCCGCCTCGTACTGCCCCCGGGGGATCGCCTGGAGCCCGCCCCGCACCACCTCGGCGATGTATGCCGCGGTGAAGAGGACGATGGCGGCAAGGGCCCGGAGGATCTTGTTCACGGTCATGCCCTCGGGCAGGAACAGGGGGAACATGACCGACGACATGAAGAGCAGGCTGATGAGCGGCACGCCCCGGATGAGCTCGATGTAGGCCACGCACAGGCTCTTCACGGCCGGCATCCGGGACCGCCGGCCCAGGGCCAGCACCACCCCCAGGGGGTAGGCGGCCACCATGCCGAACACCGAAAGGAGCAGGGTGAGCGGCAGGCCGCTCCATTTCTCGGTCTCGACCACGGGGAGCCCGAACACCCCGCCCCGCATGAGAAACCCCATGGCCACCAGGGCCCCGAACCAGACCCACCCGAGCCGCCGGTTCCACCGGGTGCGCTCCTTGGAATACCACAGGAGCCCCACGAGCATGGCCATGGCCAGGGCCGGCCGCCACTGCTCGGGGTGGGGGTAGAACCCGAAGAGGATGAACCGGAGGTTCTTCGTGACCACCGACCAGCAGGCCCCGCCCCCGGCCCGGCAGGCCTCGGACGTGGAGTACCACAGGGCGTCCCAGAACGCCCACCGCACGAACCCGGGCAGCACCGCGGCCAGGCCCGCCACCGTGATCACGGTGAGGACGGAGTTGTACCAGGTGCTGAAGAGGTTCACCTTCATCCAGCCCCAGGCCCCGAGCCGGGTCGAGGGCGGGCGTATCGTCTGGGCAGGGGCTTCGGCGCTCACCGTTCCACCAGCGCGATCCGCTTGTTGTACCAGTTCATGAAGGCCGAGGTGGACAGGCTGAACATGAGGTACACCACCATGATCAGCACCACCCCCTCGATGGCCTGGCCGGTCTGGTTGATCGTGGTGTTGGCCACCGACACGAAATCCGGAAACCCGATGGCCACCGCCAGCGAAGAGTTCTTCGTGAGGTTGAGCATCTGGCTCGTGAGCGGGGGCACGATGACCCGCAGGGCCTGGGGCAGGATCACCAGGTTCAGGGTCTGGCCCGGGGTGAGCCCCAGGCTCATGGCCGCCTCGGTCTGGCCGTGGCTCACCGACTGGATGCCGGCCCGCACGATCTCGGCCACGAAGGCCGAGGTGTAGAGCACGAGGCCCAGGAGGAGCGCCGCGAACTCGGGGCTCAGGGCGAGCCCGCCCCGGAAGTTGAACCCCTTGAGCACGGGCACGCTCACGGCCGTCGGCGCCCCCCCGAGCCACCACCCGAGAACCGGGAGTCCCACGAGGAGCCCCAGGCCCACCCGAAACGTGGGGAAGATCTTTCCGGTGGCCTCCTGGCGCCGGCGGGCCCACCGGCGGATCGCCCACACGAGCAGGCAGGCCACCAGGAACGCCACGGCCGCCCACCGGTAGGCCGGGTGGCCCTCGGGCACCGGCAGGAGGAGCCCCCGGTTGCACAGATACACCCCGGGCAGGGGGTGCAGGGCCTGGCGGGGCGAGGGCAGGATCTCGTTGAACAGGGCGTACCAAAAGAAGAGCTGCAGGAGCACCGGCACGTCCTGGAGGGCCTCGATGTACCCCCCGGCCAGCCGGGAGACGAGCCAGTTGGACGACAGCCGGGCGATGCCCACGAAGGTGCCCAGGATCACGGTGAGCACGATCCCGATGAACGAGACCCGCAGGGTGTTCAGCACCCCCACCCACAGGGCCTTCAGATACGTGTCGGCCGCCGAGTAGGGGATGGGGGACTCCCCGATCTCGAACCCGGCCTCCCGGCCCAGGAACCCGAACCCGGTGGCGATGTTCTGCCGGGCCAGGTTCGCCTGGACGTTCTGGAACAGGTACCACCCCACCCCGAACGCCACGGCGAGGACCGCGGCCTGGAAGGCCAGGGACCGGAACGCCGGATCGTTCCAGAAGCGGGTGGCGCCGGCGGGGGCGTCAGCGGGTCGGGCCATGGGGTCTCGGAAACGTCGGGGATCGAGGGGCAAGGGAAGGGGCCGGGCGGATGGGCGATCCGCCCGGCCCCGGGGGGATCGTTACTTGAACGGCGGCACGTACATGAGCCCGCCGTCGGTCCACAGGGCGTTGAGGCCCCGCTCCAGCTTGAGCGGGGTGCTGGGGCCGACGTTGCGCTCGAACACCTCGGCGTAGTTGCCCACCTGCTTGATGATGTTGTAGGCCCACTTCTCGTCGAGGCCGAGGGCTTTGCCGTTGCCGGGCGTGACGCCCAGGAACCGCTGGATCTTCGGGTCCTTGCTCTTGAGCATCTCGTCCACGTTCTGCGAGGTGATGCCCATCTCCTCGGCCGCGATCATGGCCATCACGGCGTAGTCCACGATGTCGCGCCACTGCTCGTCGCCGTGGCGCACGGCCGGGGCCAGGGGCTCTTTGGAGATGATCTCGGGCAGGATCACGTAGTCGTCCGGGTTGGGGGCCACGGCCCGGGTGCCGGCGAGCTGGGAGGCGTCGGAGGTGAGCACGTCGCACCGGCCGGCGAAGAAGGTCTTGGCGAGCTCGGCCGTGTTCTCGATCACCACCGGCTTCCACTCCATGTTGTGGGTGCGGAAGAAGTCGGCCGCGTTCATCTCGGTGGTGGTGCCGGGGAGCACGCACACCGTGGCGCCGTCGAGCTCCTTGGCGCTCTTGACCCCGAGCTTCTTGGGCACCATGAAGCCCTGGCCGTCGTAGTAGTTCACATGCACGAAGTCGAGGCCCAGGGCCGTGTCGCGGGTGAGGGTGCGGGTGGCGTTGCGGCACAGGACGTCGATCTCGCCCGACTGGAGCGCCGTGAACCGCTGCACCGCGGTGAGCGGCACCCACTTCACCTTGGAGGCGTCGCCGAACACGGCCGCGGCGATGGCCCGGCCGGTGTCCACGTCGAGCCCCCTCCACACGCCCTTCTCGTCGGGCATGCCGAACCCGAAAAGGCTCCCGTTCACGCCCACGATCACGTATCCTCGGGCGCGCACGGCGTCCAGGGTCTTCCCGGCCAGGGCCGGGCCCGCGGCCAGCACCGCGGCGAGGGTCAGGGTGGCGAGGCGTCGCAGGGTCATGGTCCTCCTCCTTTCCGGGCGCGGGCGCGCCGCGTTCGATGGGAGCCGACTGGGTACCACAGGGACCCACCGTTTGGCAAGGCCAAAGCGTTTTTGATATATGTGAATACTGTCCGGCCTTCATGAACACAGACCGCCGCCGGCAGTAGGCCCCCGGCCCGGCCCCTTGTCAAGGCGAGAAGGAACCTCCATGTCCAACAGCAGGTTGGTTTTGGGCCTGGCCGGGGCGGCCGTGCTCTGGGGCGGCACCTTCGTGGCCGGCCGGGTGCTGGCGGCCGAGGTGCCGCCGGTGGCGGCCGCGTTCGTGCGGTTCGCCCTGGCGGGGGCGGCGCTTGCCGCCCTGGCCCGCCGGGAGGGGGCGGGGCTTCCCCGGGACCGCCGGACCCTGGGGCTCCTCGTCCTCCTCGGGATGACCGGGGTCGCCGGGTACAACCTCCTCTTCTTCACCGGGCTTCGCACCGTGGAGGCCGGCCGGGCCGCGCTCATCATCGCCAACAACCCGGTGGCCATCGCGGCCGGGGCCGCCCTGGTGCTCCGGGAGCCCCTGGGCTGGCGGGCCGGGGTGGGGATCGCCGTGGCCGTGACCGGCGCCGCCGTCATCGTGACCCGGGGCGAGCCCTGGGCCGTGCTCTCGGGGGGCATGGGGTGGGGGGAACTTTGCATCGTAGGGTGCGTGGTGTGCTGGACCGCCTACACCCTGATCGGCCGGGTGGCCCTGCGGGGGGTGACCCCGCTCCAGGCCTCGGCCGGGGCCTGCGTGGCCGGGGCCCTGATTTTGGCCGGGCCGGCCCTGGCGGCCGGGGTGATCCCGAGCCTGCCCCACTGGTCGGCCCGGGCCTGGCTCGCGGCCGGCTACCTGGCGTTCGGGGGCACGGTGCTCGCCTTCGTGTGGTACTACCGGGGGGTCCAGGCCTTCGGCGCGGCCCGGGCCGGGGTGTTCATCAACCTCGTACCCGTGAGCGGGGTGTTTTTCGGCTGGCTCCTCCTGGGGGAGCGGCTCGATCCCTCGGTCTGGGCCGGCGCGGCCCTCGTGGGCGCCGGCATCGCCCTCACCCGCCGGGCGCCCGCCCCGCCTCCTCGAACCGGTTCGTTCTGAGGTTCTTTCGCACCCGGAACGGGTCGAACACCCGGCCGTTCATGGCCAGGTAGACCCCGGGCGGGAGCGTCTGGACCGCGGCCACGGCGAATCCCAGGTTGAACGGGGCGTCGGTGGACCGGAACCGCCCCGGCTGGATCGCGCCGGTGAGCACCACGGTCTTGCCCGGAATCCCGGCCAGGGCCCGGCCCGTCTCGGCCATGGTGTCGGTACCGTGGGTCACCACCACCCGGTCCTCGGGGGCGCGCTCCACGGCCTCGCGGATCCGGGCCCGGTCCTCGGGGGTGATCTCCAGGCTGTCCTTCCGCAGCAGGGGCTCCACCACGTACTCGAACGCCACCCCGGCCTCCCGGAGCACCTCCCCCGCCAGGGGCTCCCCCACCTCGTAGGTGCTCTTGGCGTCGAAGTACACCTTGTCGATGGTGCCCCCCGTGGTGATGAACCGGATCCGCATGGGGCCTCCTATTGCTCCGGCGGCTAAGTAGACACGGTCGGGGGCATGGGGCCTGCTGGAGTGCCGGGCGTGGCTCCTAGAGTCGCTGCATCCGGCGCTCAGCCAACGACTGGGACTCTTCCGGCCAATCGGATCGACGAATATGCCCAGAGTTCCTGAGTGGTTCCGTCCATCCGGCTGAGTGCCGGATGCAGCGTAAGCCGGATGCCGCACTCACGCACGGCCGGAAGCAGGCCCCATGCCCTCGCGATCTCCTTGCGCGCCTCTATTGGCGCCGGGTTAATAATGAAAATGTCTAACCAAGCACGGTTCGCCTCGCCGGACTCGAGGCCGTGAGGCACCAACGGGCCGCTACGCCGCGCCGAGCGGACCGCCGCCCTCCTGTCCCGCTCTCTCAGGAACCAGCTTCTGGGCCCCCGGCCCGCAGCGGTTCCAGGTCCTCCAAGATCCGCCGGATGGACACCGCCCGCATTCCCTCTCCCAGAGGAAACGTGTGGTCCCCCGCATGCACGACATCGAGCCGGTCCAGCCGAAGGGAGTCGAGCGCCGCCCGCATCGAACGGGTCACCCGGGGCGATGTGGTCCGCTTGAACTCGAACCCGAATCGCCGTCGTCCGTGGACCACCAGCAGATCCAGCTCGGCCCCGGCGTGGGTGGCCCAGAAATAGCACGCCTCCGGTTCAGCGCCCAGCCGGGCCACCACCTGCGTCAACGCAAATCCCTCCCAGGACGCGCCGACCTTGGGGTGCCCCTCCACATCCTCCCGGGTTTCCAACCGGAGCAACGTGTGCACCAATCCGCTGTCGACCACGTACACCTTCGGCGCCTTCACCTGGCGTTTCTTGATGTTCTCGTGCCACGGCTGGAGCTGGCGGATCACGAGGGCGCCGGTGAGAAGATCCAGGTAGCGCCGCACGGTCGAGTTCGCCATTCCAAACGATCTCGCGAACTCGGCTCCGTTCCACACCTGCCCGTGGTAATGGGCCAGCATCGTCCAGAAGCGCCTCAACGTGGGTGCCGGAATTCGTATCCCCAGTTGGGGAATGTCGCGCTCCAGAAACGTTCGGACGAACTCCCTGCGCCACCGGGCGCTCTCCTCCTCCGTGGCGGCCAGAAACGACCGGGGAAATCCGCCGCGGATCCACAGCCGGTCGCAGGTGTCCGGCCCCACCTCGTCGAGGGTGAAGCCCGTCAACTCATGGAACGCGATGCGGCCCGCGAGGGTTTCGGAGGACTGCCGAAGGAGATCGGGTGAGGCGCTTCCCAACACGAGGAACCGGGTCTTTGCCCCGGGCCGGTCCACCAGGACCCTGAGCACCGGAAACAGGTCGGGCTTGCGCTGGATCTCGTCGATCACCACAAGCCCCTCCAGCCGCCCCAGCGCGAGCTTCGGGTCTTCCAACCGGGCGAGGTCCTCGGGATCTTCCAGATCGAACCGGGCCACCGGCCCCCCGGCACGCTCCGCCACGGCGCGCGCGAGCGTGGTTTTTCCCACCTGCCGCGCGCCCAGGATCGCCACCACGGGATGCTGGGAGAGCAGGGCTTCGACCTGCGCCATGTGCCGTTCGCGCCGAATCATGGCGCGAGTTTACCTTGAAATCCTTTCACCTTCCAGCCTATTTTCAAGCGTAATGGGGGCCGCCCTCGTGTTCACGGCACAAGGCTGCGGAGCCGCGCGCGGATCTCCCGGATCACCCGGTTGCGGTCGTAGCGGGGGGCGAGGAGCCGGTCGCCCAGGGTGTCGCCCACCAGGCGGTGGAGCACGGTGCGGGGGGGAAGCCGGCGGACGAACGCCGCGGCCCGTTCGATGTAGGCGTCTTCGGGAAGGAGGGCCACCTCGCCCCGGCGCCAGAGGGCCGCGAGCGGCGTGCCCTCCACCACCGCGAGCTGGTGGAGCTTCACCCCCTCGACCCCGAGGTCGGCGAGAAACGAGGCGGTGTGGGCCTCGTCCTCGGGCGCCTCGCCGGGAAGGCCCAGGATCACGTGGGCGCAGGCGAGAAGCCCCCGCTCCCGGGCCCTCCGGACGGCGTCGGCAAAGGCCCCGGCGGTGTGGCCCCGGCCGAGCCGCCGGAGGGTCTCGTCCCGGGCCGACTGGAGCCCGAGCTCGAGCCAGATCTCCCACCGGTCCCGGTACCCCGCCAGGAGGTCGAGCACCGGGTCGGGCACGCAGTCGGGCCGGGTGCCCACACACAGGGCCACCACCTCGGGAAACGCCCGGCAGGCGTCCCAGAGGGCCTTCAGGACCGGCAGCGGGGCGTGGGTGTTCGTGTGGGGCTGGAAGTAGGCGGCCGCCCGGGTCACCCCCCGGGCCCGCAGCCGCTCGATCCCGGCCGCGAGCTGCTCGGCCACGGGCCGGGGATCGCCCGCGCTCGGGGCGAACGAGGCCGGGTCGCAAAACAGGCACCCCCCCGTGCCCACGGTGCCGTCCCGGTTGGGGCACGAGAGCCCGGCGTCCAGGCTCACCCGCCGCACCTCCCCCCCGAACCGGGCCTTCCAGTACCGCCCCGCCCCGGGATAACGGTCGAATATCAACGGGCCCGCTCCTCACTCGGCCAGTTTCGGCGCCCGTGACACCCGCAAGCGCGGTACCCCAAAGCAACCGGGGGCCGTGGGAGTTCTCCCCGCGGCCCCGGTTGCGTCAGGCAGACTACCCGGCCAAACCGGCTACTGCGAGAGGCCCACCGTCACGGACGTCGCCCCGTACGGGATCGTCAGCGTTCCCGTGTCCCCCGGGCTTCCGGTCGGCGTGACCTTTAGGGTGCAGTCCCCGGTCCCATTTACCGGACTCAGCTCCTGGCCCGAACACCCGTCTTCCGAACGGGTGAAGTTCCCGGTGACCGACACGGGGTCCAAGGTAACCGATCCTCCGCTCACGTTCGACACGGTGAAAAGCTGCTCACTCTTGCCGGTCGCGGCGAAATCGTACGCCGCCGGCACCTCCCCGGTGAGCGGGAACACCCCGAGGGCTGTCCCCTTGCCGGAAAGGGGCAACTCCAGATCGGCCCCGCTATTGCTCACGACCGTCAGGTCCCCGCCATACTCCGCCCCATTCGCGTCCGGCAGGAACCGCAGGTCGATGGTGCATGTGTTTCCTGGCCCAATCGGTGCGCTCGTGCAATCCTCCGCGTCCACCTGCCAGTTGGTAGGCGGAGTCACCGCACTGATCGTGTAATTGGTCGACGCGTGGGTGTTGGTGACTTCGAAGGTTTGCACAGCTCCCCAACCGCCGATCGGGGCCAGTCCGTAGTCAAAAACGAATCCCGCGGAGGTGTCGTCAAACGCCGGATGGTTCGAGGGATCATCGGGCGCGATCACCAGCGCCCGCGCCGTGACACTCGCGTCGATCTCTAGGGTGGTGCCGTACGTCGTCTCTTGGATCCGCACCGTGTCGGTCTGAACACCCGGCCCCGTTGGCGCGGCCTCCACCGTTACGGCGCAGGTCCCGCCCGCTCCGATCGGTGCAGTCGTGCAATCGTCTGACACAGCGAAATGGGTGCCGTCGGCCAAGGTCACGGAACCGATGACAACGGGGGTCGCACCGTCATTATTGGTGATCGTGATGATTTTTGTGTAGCTTCCGACCGCGGGGTTCAGTCGCACCTGCGCCCAGTCGTCGTCGAAATCGTACGTCAACGGCAGATCCTCCGGGTTCCCGCCCGGAGTGTCGGACGAAAGGGGCGTGGGGGTGGCCTTCAGCGCCACGTTGGCGGTGGAACCGTCCGTAAGGGTGATGGGCAGATTTCCAGATAGCACCCCCCCAAGGTCGCTTTGGGCCAACGTCGCGTCAACGACCAAAGTGCACGAATCGGCGGAATCGCCATTTGCCTCCAAGCTGGCTCCGGTGCACGTGTCCGTACCGCCCCTAACCGTGAACTTGGAGTTGTCCGGGGGCCCCACGGCGGAGATGCCGACCGGGTCGGTGGAGTAGTTTCTCAGCGTCACCACGGCGCCGTACGAGTTGCCGTCCACCGGCACGACTCCAAGATCCACGCTGTTGGCCGGCACGCCCCCGTCGTTCACCGCCACGGGGAACGGAGCGCCCTTTAGCACCTTCGAGATCGTCCCCGTGTCGCTCCCATCGTCCCACCCGATCTCCAAGGTATCGCTGTCCGGGGGCGAACCGAAGCCCGACCCGTAGTCGGGCGTGTAGGTCACCACCACGCTGCACCGTTCGTTCGGGTCGAGCACCGCGTTCTCACAGTTCTCCGGCCCGATTTCAAACACAGCGTTGGTCGCCAGCCCCACCGAGGTCACCGTCACGGGCTTCCCGGCCACGTTCTCAAAGGTGAAAGTGAACCGCGCACTTCCCGTCGTCTGGTCCACGATGCCGAAATCGTAAGCTGGCGTGCCGTCGCTGCCGTCCCACGTCCCTGCCAGTGGTTCCGGCTTGACCGGGACCTGAACCGTGAACGCCAAGGCACCGGAGACCACGGTCACCGTATCCGACACGTCGTACGCCCCCGGCGCCGTCACGGAGAACGAACAAGTGGCTCCATGGTCTAGCTTCGCTCCACACGTACCCGGATCCAGAACGAACCCGTTGGAGGTGATGATCAGCGGGTTCGCCCCGAAATCGATCTCGGCCCCGCCGGTGTTCATCACGTGAAAGGTCACACCCTCGGAGGGCTCGAAGGTCACGGTGCTGCCGTCGTACACCCCTTCGCCGCCGCTGGACGTCTCCCGGCTCACCAGAGGCACAGCCGCCGCCCCGGTGCCGTCGAGGCAGCCGGTCTCCCCGTTCAGGGTGACGCACAACTGCAGGTCCGGCCGGGCTCCCGCGGCGTTCGGGGAGGTATACGCCCACCGGTAAGTCGAGGCGATCCACCCGACCACGTCCAGAATGCCCTGGTACAACCCCTGCGGGGTGGTGGCCGACGCGTGGGTGCCGCCGAACGGCTGGCCCGAACTCAACCCCGTCAGATTCCCCTCGAAAGCCGGAGCCGGGTTGAGCGCCAGCGTGTGGACCACTGTTCGTCGGTTAGTGATCACCGCCTGGGTGGAGGCCAGGTCGTTCGTGGCCCCCGGTGCGTTGTGGATCCCGTCCGACAGCACCACGAGGATCTTCTGGTGGCTGTCGTCAGTGGTGATCAGCCCTTCGATCGGGTCGAAGAGGTTCGTGTCGCCGCCGTCCGGGGTGATGGCCGAGGCGCTCCCAAAGCCGGTACCGGTGGTCTGGCCGTCGATCCGGGTGAAGCTCACGAGAACGCGGGGCAGCCCGGCCAGGGCGTTCTCGAGCAACCGGGCCGCCTCCCGGTACGCCCAGAACGAGCCCGATGCCACCGCCGTGTTCGAGCCGTCCACCAGCACCTCCACCTCGAGATTCAGCCGGTCGACGACCGCCTCATCCCACACCGAGCCGTCGGACTCGGAAATCGTGACCGCCTCGGTCGGCAGCCCCAGGTACCGGGTGACACGGGACAGGGTATTCCCCGCTCGGTCCGGCGCCGTCACCTGGAACAAAAACACATCGTCTTGCTCCGGGTTCCCCAGGTCCAACTGCACGATGTCCTTTGCCATGGCGGCTCCGGCCAACAGGATGGTAGGCGCGGGCGGGCCGGGCCACCACGGGCTCAGGGCGAACGTTGCCGCCGGGCTCGTGACCCCCGCCAAAGTGGCCGTGACGGCAATGGTGTGGTCCGAGGTCTTGTCGGGCTGGGTCAGCCGCACCGTGTACACCGGATCGATGTCCGTGGCGACCTGCGCGGCAATGCGGTTGAACCCTGCGTACCCCTCGCCGCCCCGCTGCACGTCCACCACACCGGTCACTCCGTCCAGGTCTGTGGTGCCGGGCGTTACGGCGTACACCACCCCGTAGAGCCGGGCTCCGTAGGTGCTGATCGCCGACTCCAGCGCCGAAAGGCTGCCCGGATCGCTGGCGTCGTCGTCTCCGGTTTCCGAGAACACCACCACCACGTCGTTCCGCGTCTCGTCGAACGAATCCGGGGCGCCGTCCACGGCCCGTTTCAGGGCTTCGTACATGCGGTGCGCATCCTGGGTGCCCTTCGTCGCGCTGGCCGGATCGCTGCCCACGTTTTGGATCTCGTCGTCGTAGGTGTACACCGTCACGTGCACGTCCGCCCACGCGCTCAGGGCCGAAACGAGAACCGATGCGTCGTTCAACATCTCGTTGAACGAGCCGTTTCCGCTAGCCGCGTCGATCACGATCCCCAGGTTCAGGGCACCGTACCGCTCGAACTCAACCGGGTCGGGGGCCGGCGCCCCGTCCACCGTCACCGAGAGGGCGTTGGTGTCGATCCCCACGATCGGGTCGCCGGCGTCGTCTCGCACCTCGAACAGGATGGTCGCCTCGGTGGTGTCGGACCGTGCCAGGATCTGGGTGTTGGCGATGACGAGGGACCCGGGCGCGCTCGTCGCGGAAACAGCGACCGAGGTTGAGGCCTGATCCGGATCGTTCGAGGAGATCGTGAGAGTGGCCTTTTTTGATCCGTAGGACATCGGCGCGAACGTGACATGCACCTCGCACGTGCCGCCCGCCGCAACGCTCGACCCCGTGCAGGTCTCCGACGCGATCACGAACTCCGCCGCGTCCGCCCCCGCCAGCGTCACCGACGACACCGCCAGGTCCAGGTTCCCCTCGTTCGTCACCGTCAGCGTCGCCGCCGCCGACTCCGACCCCGGCGCCGTGTCCGCCAACGACAGCGTCGCCGGGCTCACCGACACGTCCGGCGCCTGCCCCGTCCCCGAAAGCGACACCGTCACCGTCCCCTCGTCCGGGTCGTCCGTGGTGATCGTCAGCGTCCCCGTCCGGGCGCCATGCGACGCCGGCGCAAAGCTCACCCTCACCTCGCATGACGCCCCCGCCGCCAGCGTCGCCCCGCACGTCGTCGTGATCGGGAACTCCTCCTCCGAACTCGTCGTCACCGACGTGATCGAAAGCGCCGACGTCCCCTCGTTCGTGACCGTCACCACCTCCGGCCCCGCCGTCTCGCCCACCGCCGTGGCCCCAAACGTCACCGTCGCCGGGGCCACCGCGATGTCCGGCTCCACCCCCGTCGCCGTGAGCGTCACCTCCAACGGGTTCTCGTCCGGGTCGTCCGACGCGATCGCCAGCGTCCCCGTCAGGGCCCCCAGCGCCCCGGGCGTCACCGTAAGTTTCACCTCGCAGCTCTCGCCCTGCGCCAGGGTCTGGCCCCCGCACCCGTCCGTGCCGATCGCAAACCCCGCGCCCGACACCGTCACCGCGCCCAGCACCAGGTCCGCCGCCCCCGTGTTCGTCACCGTCACCGTCTGCTCGGCGCTCGTCTCGCCCTTGCGCACGTCCCCAAACGACACGGTCGCCGGGCTCACCGCGATGTCCGGCACGATCCCCGTCCCCGTCAGCGTCACCGGAAACTCCGGCGCCGTCGGGTCGTTCGACGCCACCACCAGCTGCGCCGTGCGCGTGCCCTGGTCCGACGGCGTGAACGTCAGGTTCACCGTGCAGGTGTCACCCGTCGCCAGGCCGTCCGGATCCGTCGTGCACGTTTCGCTCGACACCGCAAACTCGCCCGCCGGGTCCACCGACACCGAGGTCACGGTGAGCGTCCCGTCCCCGTTGTTCGTCACCGTCACCACGCCGGAGGTCGACTCGTCCACCTTCACCGATCCAAACGCGCTCGTCACCTCCACCGCGATGTCCGCCACCTGCCCCGCCCCCGTCACCTCCGCCGTCACCTCCGGCGTCGCGGGCGAGGTCGTCGCCACGGTGAGGGCGCTCGCAAGCGCAAGCGACCCCACCGCCGGCGCGTACGACACCGTCACGGTGCACGTCCCGCCCACGGCCACCGGCGCCGCCGTGCAGGTCTCACCCGTCACTTCGAGCGTCGCGTCCCCGACGCTCACCCCCGTCACCACGAGCGCCTGGTCCCCCGTGTTCCTCACCGTGAAGGTCCGCTCCGCGGGCGTCGCCCCCACCAAAACCGACCCAAAGTCGTGGCTAGCCGGCTCGATCGACGCCGCCCCCACCAGCGACCCCTGGGCCTCTTCGCCCCGGTAGCTCATCTGGAGTTCCACCCCCGCCACCGGGCCCACCCCCGCCGGCGGGTGGTACCGCAGCCGGTAGAGCCCGCTCAGGGCGTCCGCCACGTTGAGCGCCTGCCCGTAGAGTTCCTGCGCGCTCAATGCCTCCCAGTACGCGCCCCCCACGTTCACGTCGTCGCTCAGGCCCCGGAGCGTCGCGGCGTCCACCGAGCTTCCGTACCCCAGCGCGTGCACCACCACGCCCTTGCTCCGAAGCTCCGCCTGCACCTCGGCCAGCGCCGCCGTGCTCTGGTTGTCCCGCCCGTCCGTGAGCAGCACCACCACCCGACGGCTCGCCGCCACCGTGCGAATCCCATCCAGGAGCTTCGTGAACCCCGCGTCCTCCACCGACGCCGTCAGCTCCTCCACCGACCCCACCGGGCTCGCGCCGCTCCCGTCCACCCGGTAGAGCGTTACTGTGGCCTCGGTCTGCTCCCCCAGCGCCGCCACCAAAAGCCGCGCCGCCTCCCGGTACTCCGCCAGCACCGACGCCTGCGACACGCTCTCGCTCGTGTCCACCACCACCGCCACGTCCAGCGGCTCCCGCTCGAACCACACTTCCTCGTCCGCCACGAACGAAAACGCCGTCGACCGAAGCCCGCTCAGCGGATTGGCCAAAACCTGCGCCTCCACCAGCGCCAGCACCCCGTCGCTCCCCACCTCCGGCTCCAGCGGCCAGGCGTCCGCGTCGAGCGACGTGGTGAACGAAAGCCCACCCACCGGCGGCTCCACCGGCGCGATCGGGTGCACCAGCTCGTCGCTCGCCACCCCCGTCACGGTCGCCGTGATCCCCAGGTCATGCGCCGCCGCCCGGTCCGGCTGCCGGAAGTAGAGCGCGTACGACGCCTCCACCGCCCCCAGAAGCGCCGCGTACACGTCGTTCTCCGCCCTCGGGTCGCCCCCCGCCACCACCGTCACGTCCGTCGAAATCGAGGCCAGGTCCGTGGCCCCCAGATCCGCCACGTCCCCGTACACCAGCCCGTACACCCTCTTCCCGCCGGCCACCGCCGCCTCAACCGCCGTGAGCGCCGCCGGGTCGCTGTGGTTGTCTTCCCCGTCCCCCGTCAGCACCACCACCAGGTCCTGCGCCGGGCCGTCCACCCCGGCCCCCTCCAGGGCCGCCCACAGCCCCTCGTACAGGCTCTTCCAGCCCCCCGCCTGCTCCGAGGCCGCCGACGCCGACCCCAGCCGGCGCACCTCGGCCCCGTAGCCGTAGTACACCGCGTTCACGTCGCCCCCCGTCACCGCCTCCAGGTACGCCACCAGCTCCTCCGCGGCCCCCTGGAGCATCGGCAGCACCGCCCCGTCGCTCTCGTCGATCACCACCGCCAGGTCAAGCGCCGCCTGCCCGATGAGCTCCGCGCTCGTAAAGTCCCCCGCGTCCGCCCCGTCCAGGGTCAGCGTCAGGTCCCCAAGGCCCAACCCCAGCACCGGCACCGGCGTCGTGCCCGACGTGTCCTCCGCCGTGAAGTCCACCCGCACCAGCGTCCCGTCCCCCCACTGGAACGAGCCCGTCTCCGTGAGCGTCACGTCCCCCACCGGGCTCGTGGCCGTCACCTCAACCACCACCTCCGGCTCGTCCGGGTCGTCGGTCGCAAGGCGCACCTCGGCCGTCTTCGCCCCGTACCACCGCGGCGCGAACACCACCTGCACCTCGCACGTGCCGTCCGCCGCAACGCTCGCCCCCGTGCAGGTCTCCGACGCGATCACGAACTCCGCCGCGTCCGCCCCCGCCAGCGTCACCGACGACACCGTCAGCGCCAGGTTCCCCTCGTTCGTCACCGTCAGCGTCCCCGCCGCCGACTCCGACCCCGGCGCCGTGTCCGCCAGCGACAGCGTCGCCGGGCTCACCGACACGTCCGGCGCCTGCCCCGTCCCCGAAAGCGACACCGTCACCGTCGCCTCGTCCGGGTCGTTCGTGGTGATCGTCAGCGTCCCCGTCCGGGTGCCGTGGCCGGAGGGGTTGAACTCCACCGTGATCCCGCAGGGCTCGCCGTCGGGGGCCACCGTGTTCCCCGAGCACCCGTCCTCGAGGATCCGGAAATCCGCCCCCGAAACGCTCGCCGACGAAACCGACAGCGTGCCCTCCCCCTCGTTTCGCACCGACACCTGGACCGTGTTGCGCTCCCCCACCCGGGTCGGCAGGATCGCGCCGATGTCCCAGGCCACATCCGGTTCCAGCACCTTGGCTGTAACGGTGACGGTCTCGGCCTGGCCGTCCGGGGCGTTCCAGGTGAGCGTGACCCTCGCCGGCGCGTCGTCGTCCGCGTAGGACGTGGGGCTGAAGGTCACCTTGGCCGTGCAGCTCCCCCCCGGCGCCACCGCCTCGCACCCCTCCAGCGCCACATCGAACGGCCCGTCCGCCGGCTCCACCGCCGCCGCCGTCACCTTCAGCGTGCCCTCGCCCGTGTTCTCGAGCGGGATCTCCACCGTGGCCTCCGCCCCCACCTCGGCCGCCGGCGCGTCGAACGTCCCCACCGTCAGGGCGGGCTCCAGCACCTTGGCGGCAACGTTGACGGTCTTGGCCTCGCCGTCCGGGGCGTTCCAGGTGAGCGTGACCCTCGCCGGCGCGTCGTCGTCCGCGTAGGACGTGGGGCTGAAGGTCACCCTGGCCGTGCAGCTCCCCCCCGGCGCCACCGCCTCGCACCCCTCCAGCGCCACATCGAACGGCCCGTCCGCCGGCTCCACCGCCGCCGCCGTCACCTTCAGCGTGCCCTCGCCCGTGTTTTCGAGCGGGATCTCCACCGTGGCCTCCGCCCCCACCTCGGCCGCCGGCGCGACGAACGTCCCCACCGCGAGGGCCGGCTCGAGCGCCGCCCCCCGGAGCGCCACGGTGAACGAGCCGTCGTCGGGATCGTTGGTGGTGAGAGTGAGGGTGGCGCCCTGCTCCCCGTAGCCCGTGGGGACGAACGTGACCTCCACGGTGCACGCCTCGCCCTCGGCGAGGCCCGCGCACCCCTCGTCCTCGGCGTCTCTGAGGGTCACCGCGAACGGTCCGCCCGCCGGCTCGATCGCCGCGGAGACCGAGAGCAGGCCTTTCCCGACATTGGCCACGGTGAACGTCCGGGCCACCGCCGCGCCGACGTTCGTGCTTCCGAGATCCAGGGCCGGCGTTTCGCTCCCCTCCGGTGTATCCACTTCTCGCAGTTCCGCGACCGGTATGACGCCCTCGCCTTCGAGCGCAATCGTCTCGGACCCCTGGTCGGGATCGTTGGTGGTGAGGGTGAGGCTGCCCTCGTAGCCCCCCGCCACCGTGGGTGCAAACCGGACCGTGATGTCCCGGGTCTGCCCCGGAACCAACGTCGCCTCCTCCGGGGTCACGGTGAACGCTGGGCTCGACGTCTCGAACCCCAGCGAGAGATCTGCGTTTCCGTCGTTCTTGACGGTGAGCGTCTGTTCCGCCGTGGACCCGATCGTGGTCTCGCCGAAGTCGATCTTGAGATCGTTGGGGGAAACCACGGCGACCTTGGGGGCGACGCCTGTCCCCGTGAGCACGACGGTCCCCTCCGGGTATTCCGGGTCGTTGGTGGTCACCGAAAGGGAGGCCTCGTACGCCACCCGCGCCGTGGGGCTGAACGTGACCGTTATGGAGCACGCCTCACCCGGGGACACCGCACCGCAGTTTTCCCCGAGGGCGACCTCAAACGGCGCGGCCTCGGCCTCCTCGTCCCCGAGAACCACCGAGGGCCCGCTCACCTCGAGGACCCCGGGGCCGTCGTTTTGGATCGTCGCCGTCAGGGTTTTCTTCTCCCCCAACCGGACCTGCCCGAAGTCCAGGGAGGAGGAGACCACCTCCGCGCTCGGGGGATCCGCCACCACGCACCGGATGCTCGCCGAGAGCGTGGTCCCGTCCAAGGTCACCCTCACGGTCGCCGTGTCCGTGCCTTGCGCCTCCGGGGTGAACGCGACCTTCACCGTGCACGACGCCCCCGCCTCCAGCACGCCCCCGACCGGCGGACAGGTCGTCTCGGCGAGGGAAAAGCCGGCCGCCGCGTCAACGAGCGCGATCTCGTCCACCCTGTGGGGGGTATCGCTGAGGTTCGTGACCTCCAGCGTGACGCTTTGGGCGTACCCCACAAACGCCGCGGTCTCCACGAGCTTGGGCGAAACCGAGAACCCCGCCTCGGCCGCACTGGGCTCCTCGGGGGGTGGGATGACGCTTCCCGAGTCCCCTCCGCTCGTGCCGCACCCCACCAGCGTGCCCGCCACCAAGGCGATAGCCAAAAACCGGCCCATGTGTTCCCGCATCGAGCGCATACCCGTCCTCCCTGGAACATCCAATGGCGACAGCTTCGTTTTCCCGGCGAAAGGTCACACGGTCAGAGGTCGTACCAGCGCACGCCCAGCGTCACGCCGAAGGTCCATCCCCCCGCGTTCACGTCGGCCCCGAACAGCCTCACCGGCACGTATTCGTACCGCACGAACCCCCCGAGACTCAGATTGGGGAGGGGGTACAGATACACCCCGGCGTCTCCCCACCCACCAAGGGCCCGATCGTCGTCCGATTTCCCGTTTGCGCTGAGATCCACCGAGAGAAAACTGCCGCCCAGGCCCGCGAAAGGCGACACAAATTTGGAAAGGTCGTACCAGACCTTCCTCACCCCGACCGCCGCCTCGAACAACTCGGCGTCCGCATCCCCCCCTTCGTCGGTGCTGCCCTCGTCGCTGGACCACAGGAACCGCGCCACCCAGCCGACCAACCACTCGTTTTTCGACGTGTCGATTTCCACGCCGTAGAGCCAGTGGTTCTCAACGGGTGCCCAGTCGGCAGAATCCAACCGTCGCACGCCCATCGCCAGCGTGGCGTTGCCCGTGTAGATGTAGTCCTCGGGCTCCGGGAACAACGACGCGAAGGAAAATGCCATCGAAGGACTAGGGAACAGGCTGACAGCGACCAGGGCGCCTACGACCAGCCCGCCCAACAGCCCACGACTCTGTGCTCGTATCCCGAGACGGTCCATCCGAATCCTCCTGTTACGACGCAAAACCCAGAGAACGCCGCCCCCCCAAACGGAAGAGCCAGGCGAAGGCCGAACGGATCCCGCCGTCCTCTTCAAAATTGCGAAGAAGAACGCGAAAGGGCGTCAAATACCGAGGTGGGGAAAATGGGAAGAATCGCTCCGCGCGATCGCGCGGATACGAAGGAGGGCGATGCAGGCTCGGCTTGCCGTGTGCCCCTCGCATGCGGGTATACCTCCCTGTGTGCAACGAGGAACGCCGTCACGTCCTCGCGACAATGTATACCCGCTCCCCCCGCCACACGCGGAAACGAAGGACAAGCTGGAGGGTCCCCGCGGGTTCCACTGCTGTCCAAAAACGAATAACAGAGGTCCCGGGAAGTGCCCGGAGAGGGCCTTCTGCCGCGGTTTGGGGCGGTCATCCTACACCGCCGTGCGATTCAGCTGTCCAACATCGAACCCCGGCAGCGTGAGCTGGGGGT
>NZ_BAAHFQ010000050.1:0-22494 GCF_054681715.1 Deferrisoma sp. | reverse complement strand
GAGGGTGAGGGGAGCTGGCTAAATTAGAAGAATTATTACTTCGTCAGTTCCAATTTGGTAATCATTCTGATCCTCCTTTCATTTCAACGTGTTACAGCGACATCCGGAGCCACTATACTGCCGAACCTGCACTTTGCCAAGGCTCTGCCGAATCTGACAAAGTAGAAGTAGTTTCCCACCGTTCGGATCACCTCCATGAACTCGCGGAACTGGAGCGGTTTCACGAGGTAGCTGTTGGCCCCGAGGTCGTAGCTCAACGCCCGGTCCCCCTCCTCGCGCGACGAGGTGAGCACCACCACCGGGATCCGCCGGAGCCCCGGCCGGCGCTTCACCTCGGCCAGCACGTCCTGCCCCGACAGCCCCGGAAGCTTGAGGTCCAGGAGGATCAGGTCGGGCAGGGGGTGGGCCTGCCGGTCGTCGTAGGGGGGCCGCCCCAGCAGATAGTCGAGGGCCTGCTCACCCGTAGTGACCACGTGCACCGGGCTCCGAAGCCCCACCGCCCGGAACGCGTCGAGGGTGAGTTCCACGTCCATCTTGTTGTCTTCCACGAGCAGGATGACGGCTTCGTCCTGGGCCATGGCGAACCTCCGGAAAGCCCCCTGGGCCCCGGGGGGCCCGAAACGCATCACGGTGACACCCGTGCCGGGTGCCGGGTGCCAGAATCCGGGTGCCAGAGGACAGAGGACTGAGGACAGAAGGCTGACATCTGCCCTCCGAATTCTGATCTCTGACACGGCAGTTGCTCCAACAAGTTGGGACGGGTGCCGACGCCCGACCCCCTGAGGGTTTCAGCCGCCAAGCCGCCAAGCCGCCTAGCCGCCGAGCCGCCGAGCCGCCTACCCGTCCAGCCCCGCGATGCGGGGGACGCTGATCCAGAAGGTGGAGCCCTTGCCGGGCTCCGACTCGACCCCGCAGGTCCCGCCCAGGAGCCGGGCCGCCTTTTTCACGAGCGCCAGGCCGATGCCCGTGCCCGGATAGGCGTCGGTTTGATGGAGGCGCTGGAACATGTCGAAAATCTTCTCGTGAAACCGGGGGTCGATTCCGATCCCGTGGTCCCGCACGGCGATGCGCACCTCGTCCCCCTGGGGTTCGCAGAACACCTCCACCCGGGCTGGGACCCCCGGCTCGTGGTAGGTGAGGGCGTTGTCCACCAGGTTGACGAGGGCCCGCTCCAGGAGCCCTGCGTCGGCGAGTACCTGGGGGAACTCGCCTTCGAGCCGCACCACGGCCCCCTCGGCCGCGATCCGGGGGGCGAGGGTCTGGAGCACCCGTTCCAGCACCGCCCCGAGGTCCACGGGCTTTCGTTCCACCGCGCTGCGGCCGAGGCGGGAGTAGGCGAGCAGGTCGTCGATCAAGCGGGCCATGTTGTGGGATGCCTCGATGATGTAGTCGAAGTACCGTCGGCCTTCCTCGTCGAGCGCGTCGCGGTGGCGGTCGGCGATGATCTCGGCGAACCCCTGGATCGCCCGCAGGGGCGCCCGCAGGTCGTGGGACACCGAGTACGCGAACGCCTCCAGTTCCCGGTTCGCCGCCTCCAGGGCCGCCGTGCGCTCGGCCACCCGCAGTTCCAGTTCCTCGTTCAGGCGCCGGAGTTCCTGCTCCTGCTCCTTTTGCTCGGTGATGTCGGTGAAGAAGATCGCGATCCCCTCCTTCGTGGGGTGGATGCGGTTCTCGAACCACCGGCCGTAGGGCGGGTAGTACTCCGCCATCTGGATGAAGACCCCCTCGTTCATCGCCCGTTCGTAAGCGCGGTGGAACGGCTGGCCCACGCCCTCGGGGAACTCGGTCCAGATGTGCTTTCCCAGGAGGTCCTCGGGGTTCCTGCCGAGGAGTTCGCCGGCCCTCTTGTTCACGTAGGTGTAGCGCCAGTTCCGGTCGAGGGCCACGAAGGCGTCGGACATGTTCTCGAGGAGGTCCTGGAGGCTCCGCGACACCTTCTCGAGTTCCTCGCGCTGCCGCTTGGCCTCGGTGACGTCCCGGGTGACCGTGAGCACGCAGGGTTCCCCCCCCAGCGTCACGATGGAGGCCGAGAGGAGCCCGATCACGGGTTCCCCGGTCTTCCGCCGGAGGGTCATCTCGAGGTTTTCCACCCGGCCCTCCCGCCGCAGGCGCTCGGCCGCCTCGGCCCGCTCCTCGAGATCCGCCCAGATCCCCAGTTCCATGGAGGTCTTGCCCACGATCTCTTCCGGGGTGTACCCGAGGAGCCGGGTGACGCCCTCGTTCGCCTCCAGGAACATGCCGTCCTCGAGGCGGCTGATGGTGATGGCGTCGGGGCTGTACCGGAAGGCCAGCCGGAACTTCTCTTCGCTTTCGCGAAGTTGGGCCTCCATCCGCTTGCGCTCGGTGATGTCGTAGGCCGTGCCCCGGGTGCCGGCCGGCCGGCCCTGGGCGTCGTGGAAGGGCTTGGCGTTGACCACCAGATGGATCTCCCGGCCGTCCTTGGCCAGGTGGACCGTCTCGAGGCCCTTCACGGTCTCCCCCTGGAGGAGGCGGGCGAACCGCTCCCGGTCCCGCTCGGCCTGCTCCCGGCGCTGAAACGCGGTGAAGGGCTTTCCCAGCATCTCGTCCAGGCGGTAGCCGAACACCTCCTCCCAGGCGGGGTTCATATAGGTGTACCGGCCCTGGGCGTCGCACTCCCAGATCAGGTCCTGGGCCGTCTCCACGAGATCGCGGTACCGGGCCTCGGACGCCTCGAGGCGCTCCTCGGCCCGGCGCCGGACCTCCTCGTTTTCAAGGAGGAGTCCCACGAGGGCCGTGGCGAGGGGGAAGATGCTCAGAACCGGGGCGCTGATCCGCCGGAGCACCGAGACCGCGACCGGCCAGGGGAGGGTGAGCATCCAGGCGAGCATCGCCAGGTGCACCACGATGCCCAGGGCCAGGTAGCCGGCGAAGCCCAGCCGCTCCGGGTGCCCGCCCGTCCGGCGCCGGAACAGGACCCCGATGAGCACGGAGGTCACGGCCACCGCGGCGCCCGTGTAGGCCCCCGTGCCCCCGAGATGGAGGCGGTAGAGCGCCGCCATGGTGCCCGCGACGGCCCCGGCGAGCCCCCCGCCGTAGAGCCCGGCCATGGCGAGCACCACGGACCGGCCGTCGAAGATGACGCCCGGGGCGTACTGAAACGGGTTCATCATCCCCAGCACGGCGGCCACGCCGAAAATCACCCCCAGCCCCACCCGGCGCCACGTCGGGCCCCATCGCCGCACCCGGCCGACGAGGCCGTAGAGGCCCGAGAGGGCCACCAGGATCGCGACATTGTCGATGAGTTCCAGGTAGGCCGGGTTCATCGCGCCTCCTGCGCGCGAGGGGGTCGGCGCCCACCGTGGCCGGCGGCACCCGGGTCGGGGGCCAGAGGACAGGGGGGGCTGACATCCGTCCTCTGTCCGCGGATCCCCGACACGGGGGTTTTGGCCGTGGGGTGGGAGCGGAATCGTACCACTGATTTGGAATCTATCAAAGGTTTCCAGACCTTGCTCGACCCTGGTCCCGCGGATCGGCGGGTCTTGTCGTGGAGGCTGCCGGGCGGGCCATTACCAATACCTTCAAAAGTATTCCCTGAGGCGGGTGGGGGACTGGTTCCGGCCGGGTGCGAGTGCGGCACCCTTTTCGCCGCGCCCTCGCATGCCGTTGCAGGGTCGACAGATCGGAGCGTCGGCAGCGGAAGTTCCGGAACTTCCAAAGCAATCCAAGCCTGGTGACGCGCGGCGAGGTGAGGGGCCGCACCCGGCTCTCCACCAGCCCCCCACCCGCTAGTTTCCGTAGCAACGACGGGGATCTGACAATACTTCCGTTGGGGTTAGTACAACCCCAGGCGGCGGGCCACGTCCTCGTAGTCCGGGTCCTCGGCGTAGAGCTTCCCGAACTCGCTCCGGGCCCGCGCGCGCTGGCCGAGGGCCTCGTAGGCGAGGGCCCGCTCGTACCGGAGGGCCCGGAGGAGGTCCGCGGGGCGTCCCTTCTTCCGGCGCAGGGCCCGGGTCAGGACGTCCCGGGCGGCCTCCCAAAGCCCCAGGCCCCGGAGCGCCCGGCCCTTGTAGAGAAGGAGCGCGGCGTGGACCGGGGAGTCGTTCTCGACCCCCTCGGCGAGCCGCACGATCCGTTGGAGCGTGCCCGTGTCCCGCCCCCTGGCCTCCCACAGGAGTTCCGCGAGCGAGAGCCGCACCACCACGTCGTCGGGCTCGAGGGCCAGGAGCCGCTCCAGGCACCCGATCGCCTCGGCCCGCCGCCCCTGCCGCTGGTACACCTCCACGAGCCCGAGGAGCACGCCCCGGAGGTCGGGGCCCACCTGGGCCGACACCTCGTCGGTGATCGGGAGGCGCAGGGTGGCCGCGATGCCGTACTTCGAGACGTGGCGCCCGAGGTCCCGGTGCTTCTCGGCGGCCGTGGCGAGATGGGCCGCGGCCTCTTCGAGCCGCCCCAGCTTCAGGGCCAGAAACCCGGCCAGGAACGCCCCGTCGGCCAGGTGGGCGGCCTTCCCGAGGTGTTCCAGGGCCTTCTCCTCGTTGCCGAGCACCAACTCCCGGCACCCGTCCACCAGGGCCTCCTCGTCGTCCGGCGTGACGAGCCGCTTGAAAAAGCCGAGCGTCAGGCGCTCCTCCGGCCGCGGGGCCGGGGCGGCCCGCCGCCCCCTCCGGGGCTCCCCGCCGCGGAGCGAGGTCGTGTAAAAAAGCCCGGTCCCGGGAATCCCCAGGGTCACCCGGTTCCCCCGGGGCCCCACCGTCACCTTCGCCCCCCGGGGCCCGAACGAGAGCGACCCGCCCGACTTGCTCAGGTTCAGGGTCACCCCCGGCGCAATCCGGATCCGCCGCCAGAACCGAAACCCCATGCCCACCTCCTATGCTTCGAGCAGTGAGAACCCTCGGCCGGAAACCCCGTCCGGTTCCTGGGGGCGCCGCTGTGGGAGCGGCGTCCACGCCGCGATCCGGGCCGAAGGCCCGCCTTACCCTTCGTCCTGCCCGGGGAAAAAGCGAGCGAGGAACGCCGCGGCGTCGAGCACCGGGATGCCTTCGTACATCGCGACATTCAGGAGGAACCGGTCGCCGGAAACGACGCAGGCGGCTCCGACTGCGGCCGCGCAGAGGAGAAATACCTCGTCGTCCGGGCCCTCCGGAACGATGGGCGGGCCGGCCCGGGCGGATCGGGAACCAGGGTCACGAGGCGGAGCACCGAGGCGAGGACCGCAGGGGGCGTGAGCCCGAGTTGGCGTAACCGAGGCTCGAATCGGGGCCGTCCCAGCACGCCTGCGAGTTCGTCCATCATCGAGGGGGTCGCGACGGGGCGGAGGTCGCCCCGTTCCGCGAGTCGCACCACGCGCCAAGGCGCGCCGGTCCAAAGAACCCCGGACACCCAGACGTTCGTGTCGAGGACTACGATCACAGGCTATCGCCGGCGGTTTTCGCGGCGGTACCGTCGAACCTCCTCCGCGATCGCCTCCGCGGGCAGCGGCTCGCCGGGCTCCGCCTTCTCCACGATCTCGGTCAGGGGTAGGGGCGTGACGCGCTTCAGGCAGACCGTGTCCCCGTCGATCCACACCGCGAAACGGTCGGAGGGCTGAAACCGCTTGGCGAGTTCGGGCGGCAGCCGGAGTGTGCGCTCGTCAACGAGTTCCGCATAGTCCGCCATGGGGAGCCTCCTACGTTCGCGTGGGGTCAGGAATATTCTGCCCCACACTCTGCGGGATGACCAGTTCCCATCGGGAGCATCGTTGTGGGAGCGCACCCAACGGCAGGGGCCGGCGGACGGAGGCCTGATGTCTGGCCGCGGAATGCTGATTCCGGAAACGGGAGATGCTCCCGCAGGTGGGGTCAGGTGATGGCGCCCCCCAGCACGGCGCCCCAAACGCAAAGACCCCGCCGGGTGTGCCGGCGGGGTCTTTGGCGAAACGGAGTAACCGCCCGGGACGGGCGGGGCGCGTTCTGGCTCCCCGGGACGGACTCGAACCGCCAACCTAGTGGTTAACAGCCACCCGCTCTGCCGATTGAGCTACCGGGGAACGAAGGCGCCCTTTATACGGATCCGCCGGGGGCGTGTCAAGGGGCGGAATCCGTCGCGCTCCCGGGGCCTTCCTTGACCCGGCGGCCCGCGGGCCCGTAGCATACCCGATTCCCTGTTTTCACGCGGGGCTTCGGCGGGGGCCGGGGCCCGGGTTTCCGAGGGACGGAGCGCCATGAACGTGGAGAAGCTGCAGCGGGACATCCGGGCCCTGGCCCGGGAGCGCAAGGCCGTGATCCTGGCCCACAACTACCAGCGGGGCGAGGTGCAGGACGTGGCCGACATCACGGGCGACAGCCTGGGCCTTTCGATGGCCGCGGCCAAGACGGACGCCGAGGTCATCGTGTTTTGCGGGGTGCATTTCATGGCCGAGAGCGCGGCGATCCTGTCGCCCGAGAAGACCGTGATCCTGCCCCGCATGGACGCCGGGTGCCCCATGGCCGACATGATCACGGCCGACGACGTGCGCCGGATCCGCGAGGAGCACCCCGGGGTGCCCATCGTGACCTACGTGAACTCCTCGGCCGAGGTGAAGGCCGAAAGCGACATCTGCTGCACCTCGGCCAACGCCGTGAAGGTGACCCGGTCGGTGGGCGCGCCCACGGTGTACCTGACCCCCGACCAGAACCTGGCCCAGTGGGTGGCCCGGCACACGGACCAGACGGTGCTCTACTGGAAGGGCTATTGCCCCACCCACCACCGGCTGCGGGCCGCCGACGTGGAGGCCACGAAGGCCCGGTACCCCGGCGCGCCGTTCGTGGCCCATCCCGAGTGCCGGCCCGAGGTCCTGGACCTGGCCGACGCGGTGAAAAGCACCTCGGGCATGATCGAGTGGTGCCGGGAGGTGGAGGCCGACACCGTGATCGTCGGGACCGAGACCGGGCTCTTCCACCGGCTCCGGAAGGACAGCCCGCAGAAGACCTTCGTGGCCCCCTCGGACCAGATGATCTGCCCGAACATGAAGCTCACGAGCCTGGAGGACGTGCTCGAGAGCCTTGAGACCATGGAGAACGTGGTCACCGTGCCCGAGGCGGTGCGGGCCCGGGCCGTGACGGCCCTGGAGCGCATGCTCCAGGCCGGCCGCGACTGAGCGCGGGCGGGCGATACGGCTCGGCCCCCGGCGATCCCTCGTACCCGTCCATGACGACTCCCGTTTCCCCGCGCCGCGGCGCCCGCGTTGCCGACCTGGTGGAGGCCCTCCTGGGGCCCGACCAGCCGGTGCGGGCCCAGGGGCTTCGGGGATCGAGCCGGGCCTTCGTGCTCGCCCGGCTCGTTTCGGCCCTGCCCCGAACCTACCTCGTCCTCACCCCCACCCTGTCGGAGGCCCGTCGGCTCGCGGCCGAGGTGCGGTTCTTCCTGGGGGAACCCGAGGTCCCTGAGCACCCGGGTGACGAGCGGGTCGTGGTGCTCCCGGCGTGGGAGACCTCGCCGTTCGACGCGATCCCGCCCCTGCCCGAGGTGTCGGCCCGCCGGCTCGCGGCCCTGGCCCGCATCCGCCAGGGCGGGCCGCTGGTGGCCGTGGCCCCGGTGACGGCCGTGCTCCAGCGCACTCTGCCCCCCGAGGCCCTGGAGGCCGCGGTGCGGAGCTTGGGCGTGGGCGAGGAGGTGGACCGGGATCGGCTCCTCGAGCACCTGGTGGCGGCCGGGTACCACCGGGTGGGGCAGGTGTCGGAGCGGGGCGAGGTGAGCGCCCGGGGCGGCATCGTCGACGTGTTCCCCCCCGGGTACCCGCGGCCCGTGCGGATCGAGTTTTTCGGCGACGAGGTGGAGTCGATCCGGCCCTTCGACGTCGAGACCCAGCGCTCGGTGGGCCGGCTGGACCGGGTGGTGCTCCTGCCGGCCCGGGAGGCCCTGGCCGGCGACGGGGCCATCGAGGCGGCCGCCCGCCGGCTCCGGGAGCGGTGCCGGGAGCTCGGGCTCTCGCGGGCGGAGACGGCCGAGGCCCTGGAGGCGTTTCGCACCCAGGCCGGGGGCGTGCTCCGGGAGGTGTTCTTCGCGTACCTGTACGAGCGACCGGCCGCGGTGTGGGAGTACCTGCCGGCCGACGCGGTGCTCGTGCGGGAGGGCGCGGCCGAGGTGGGGGCCCGGGCCCGCGACGCCCTGGACGACGCCCAAACGGCCCACGACCGGGCCGTGGAGACCGGCCGACCCGTTCCCCGGGTGGCCGACGCCTTCGTCGGGCCCGAGGAGTGGGAGGCCTTCGCCGCCTCGGGCACGCGGCTCGACCTGGAGGAGCTCGAGATCGAGGGCGGCGGGGGTCGGGCCCTCGCGTTTCGCACCCGGTCGAACGACGGCCTGGTGGCCGAACTGCGCCGGCGCCGGGGAGAGCACCTCCTGGAGCCCCTGGTCGGGGCGGTGGAGGCCGAGCGGGCCAAGGGCCACGCGGTGTGGTTCGTGGCCCGGACGGCCGGCGGCGCCCGGCGGCTCGCGGATCTCCTGGGCGGGTACGAGCTCCTCCTGGGGGAGCCCGAACCGTTCCCGGAGGAACCCGTGGCCGATGGCGGCCTTCACCTGGCCGTGGGGGAGCTGGAGCGGGGGTTCGGGTTCCCGGCCAAGGGCCTGTGGATCGTCACCGACACGGAGATCCTGGGCGAGAAGGTGCGCCGCCGCCCGCCCCGGCGGCGGGAGTTCCGCTCGACCCTGGCCGACCTCCGGCCCGGCGACGCCGTGGTCCACGTGGACTTCGGGGTCGGGCTCTACCGGGGCCTGGTGCACCTGGAGGTGGCGGGCGAGGAAGGCGACTACCTCCACCTGGAGTACGCGGGCGGCGACCGCCTGTACCTCCCGGTCACCCGGATCGGGCTCGTCCAGCGCTACAGCGCGCCGGGGGAGGGGCCGGTCCGGCTCGACAAGCTGGGGGGCACGGCCTGGCAGCGCACCCGGGCCAAGGCCCAGGAGGGCATCGAGAAGCTCGCCCACGAGCTCCTGGAGATCTACGCCCGCCGGCAGTTGGCCGAGCGGCCGCCCTACGCGCCGCCCGACCTCGCCTACCGAGAGTTCGAGGCCACCTTCCCCTACGAGGAGACCCCGGACCAGCTCTCGGCCATCGAGGCCGTGATGGCCGACCTCTCGGGCCCCCGGCCCATGGACCGGCTCGTGTGCGGGGACGTGGGGTACGGGAAGACCGAGGTGGCCCTCCGGGCGGCGTTCCGGGCCGTGCACGACGGCCGGCAGGTCGCGGTGCTGGTGCCCACCACGGTGCTGGCGGCCCAGCACTTCCACACGTTCCGACGCCGGTTCGAGGGGCACCCGATCACGGTGGGCATGCTGTCGCGGTTCGTGGGGCCGGCCGAGCAGAAGCGGGTGCTCAAGGGCCTCGAGGACGGCACGGTGGACATCGTGGTGGGGACCCACCGGCTGCTCCAGCGGGACGTGCGGTTCAAGAACCTGGGTCTCGTGGTGGTGGACGAGGAGCACCGGTTCGGGGTGGCCCAGAAGGAGCGGCTCAAAAAGCTCCGGGCCCGGGTGGACGTGCTCACCCTCACCGCCACCCCGATCCCCCGCACCCTGAACCTCTCCCTTTCCGGGGTGCGGGACCTCTCGGTCATCGAGACCCCGCCCGCCGACCGGCTCGCCGTGCGCACGGTGCTGGCGCGGGACGACGACGACCTGGTGCGCGAGGCGATCCGGCGGGAGCTCGTCCGGGGCGGGCAGGTGTACTTCGTGCACAACCGCATCGAGACGATCGGAGAGGTGGCCGAGCGGGTCCGGAGCCTCGTGCCCGAGGCCCGGGTGGGCGTGGGCCACGGCCAGATGAAGGAGAGGGAGCTCGAGCGGGTCATGGAGGCCTTCGTGGCCGGCGAGATCGACGTGTTCGTCTGCACGGCGATCGTGGAGTCGGGTCTTGACATCCCCCGGGCCAACACCATTCTCATCGACCGGGCCGACCGGTTCGGGCTGGCCGACCTCTACCAGCTCCGGGGCCGGGTGGGGCGGTCGAACCTGCGGGCCTACTGCTATCTCCTGGTCCCGGCCGAGGCCGAGCTCACCCCCGAGGCCCGAAAGCGCCTCCAGGTGCTCCAGGAGTTCAGCGATCTGGGCGCCGGGTTTCGGGTGGCCACCCACGACCTCGAGATCCGGGGCGCCGGGGAGATGCTGGGCAAGGCCCAGTCGGGCCACGTGGCCGCGATCGGGTTCGAGCTCTACTCGGAGCTCCTGGAGCAGGCGGTGCGGCGGCTCAAGGGGGAGCCGGCCGAGAGGGCCCCCGAGCCGGAGATCCGGCTCAAGGTGCCGGCCCACTTCCCGGCCGACTACGTGCCCGACCCGGCGCAGCGGCTGGAGCTCTACGAGCGGCTCACCCGGGCCCGGGGCGCGGGTGAGATCGACGAGCTGCGTTACGAGATCATCGACCGGTTCGGGCCGGTGCCGCTTGCGGTGGAGAACCTGCTGGAGATCATGAAGCTGCGGCTGGGGCTCCTGTCGCTTCGGGCGACGTCGCTGGACTACACCGGGGCGAACCTGGTGGTGGCGTTCGGGGAGAGCCCCGCCGTGGACCCGGAGCGGGTGCTCGCCCTGGTGCAGCAGGACCCCCAGGCGTACCGTGTGACCCCGGACCAGCGGGTGGTCTATCGGGTGGGCGAGGTCACGGGACCCGCCGTGATCGCCCACGCGGCCGAGTTTCTCCGGCGCCTCGGTGCGGCCTGGTAGGGAAGACGGCTAGGCGGCTGGGCGGCTGGGCGGCTAGGCGGATGAAAGCGTTCCGGATTCCAACGCGTTCGCCTGTCCCTTATCGGGCTCTGACCCGGAGATACTTCACGCGTTGCGCGGCCCCGGAGGGGCTTTTACGCTCTCGTTTCTGAGATGGTGCGGAGGCCGATCATGTTCGGATCGTGGAAACGATGGATGGCGGCACTGATCGCCCTTGCGGCAACGGCCGGGGGCGCCCGGGCCGCCATCGTCGACGGCGTGGCGGCGGTGGTGAACGACCGGGTGATTACCCTGGGGGAGCTTCGCCGGCTCGCGGCCCTGAAGGAGCGCACCGGCGAGGCCCGGGGGGAGGAGGCCCGTAAGCTCGCGCTGGACGCCTTGATCGAGAAGGCCCTCGTGGAGGCCGAGGCCGAGCGGCTCGGGGTGCGGGTGACCGACGAGGAGCTCGAACGGGCGGTCTGCGACATCTGCGAGCGCAACCAACTCGAGCGGGAGAAGCTGCCCGAGGTGCTGGAGGCCCAGGGGGTGGACTACGACGCGTACCTGGAGGAGATCCGGTCCCAGATCCAGCGGATGAAGCTCGCGAGCCGGGTGCTCCGGGCCAAGCTCGACGTGAGCGACGAGGCCCTCCGGGAATACTATCTGAAGAACGTGGCGCGGTTCCAGGAACCCGACGCCGTGCATCTGGAGCACATCCAGACCTCGTCGCGGGAGGCGGCCGAGGCGGCCCGCAGCCAGGTGTTGGGCGGCGCCCCGTTCGCCGAGGTGGCCCGGACGATCTCCACCGGGCCCGCCGCGGCGGCCGGGGGCGACATGGGGTTCGTGCCGGTGGACAGCCTGGCCGCACCCCTTCGCGACGCCCTGGCCGACGCCGAGCCGGGCACGGTCACGCCGGTTCTGGAGATGCGCGGGAGCTACCACCTGTTCCGGGTGGTGGAGCGCCGGAAGGGTCGGGTGCCGGCCTTCGAGGAGGTGCGCGACCGGATCCGGGAGGAGTACTTCCGGGACCGGGAGGAGGAGCTCTACCGCACCTGGATCGGCTCGCTTCGGGAGAAGGCCCGGATCGAGGTGAAGCGGCTGGAAGGGTAGGGGGGTGTCGGGAGCCAGAAGCCAGAAGACGGAGGACCGGGGGAACGGGGCTGGAGATCGCCGCACACCCGCGGTTCGCGAGGGGAGGCCCGCGAACCCCGCAGTGGGATCGGTTCTCGCAAAATGCCGCCCCCCGATATGAAGTCCGCTCGCAGAGGTTGGGGAAGGCGGCGAAGCCGGAACCGAGGGGGGTGGCCTTCTGGCTTCCCAGCCTTCCAGCTTTCCAGCGGTGAACGAAGATGCACCAGACCGTCCGGATCGCCGTGACCTGTGGGGAGCCCGCCGGGATCGGGGCCGAGGTGGCCCTGAAGGCCCTGGGGGCCGGCGTTCCCGGCGTGGAGCCCGTGCTGGTCGGCCCCCCGGAGGTCTGGGAACGGGCGGCCAGGCTCGCCGGCGTGGACCTCGGGCCGTGGGCGGTGGAGCCGGTGGAGGCCGAACTGCCCCCGGACTGGGACTGGGGCCGTCCGACGCCCCGGTCGGGCCGGCTGGCGGCCCGGGCGGTCGAGGCGGCCGTGGGCCTGGTCCGCGAGGGAAGGGCCGAGGCGCTCGTGACGGCTCCGTTGACCAAGGCGGGCCTTGCGGCCGCGGGATACCCGTATCCCGGCCACACCGAGATGCTGGAGGCCCTGTGCGGGGGCCGGGCCCTCATGATGCTGGCCGGGCCCCGGCTCCGGGTGGTCCTGGTGACGACCCATTTGCCGCTCGCGGAGGTGCCCCGGGCGGTCACGCGGGAGCGGGTGCTCGATACAATTCGGGGCGCCCACCGGGGGCTCCGGCGGGATTTCGGGCTTCCGGGCCCCCGGATCGGCGTGGCCGCCCTGAACCCCCACGGCGGGGAGGGGGGCCTCCTGGGTTCCGAGGACGCCGAAGCGATCGCCCCGGCCGTCGCGGCGGCCCGGGCCGAGGGCATCGCGGCCGAGGGCCCGGTTCCGGCCGACGTGCTCTTTCACCGGGCGGCCTCGGGCGCGTTCGACGTGGCCGTGGCCATGTACCACGACCAGGGGTTGGGGCCCCTGAAGCTCCTCCACTTCGACGACGCCGTGAATGTGACCCTGGGGCTTCCCATCGTGCGCACGAGCCCCGACCACGGCACGGCCTTCGACATCGCGGGAACCGGACGGGCCAGCGCGACGAGCTTCCGCGAAGCGGCACGCCTGGCCGCCGAGATCGCCCGCCGCCGGGCCGGAGAACCTGAGGATTGAACCACGGAGGACACGAGGTCGGGTGAGTAGGGAACGGCCATTTCAGGCTGGGCGGCTGGGCTGCTTGGCGGCTAGCCGGCTAGCCGGCTAGCCGGCTGAGAACCCCGGAGATTCAGGCGTCATTGCCCGTCCAAACCGTTGGGAGCGGTTTCCGGGCGGCGACAACTCGTGCGGCGGTCCTTGGCCTGGCGTCTCACCGCCCGGCCGCCGAGCCGCCAAGCCGCCTAGCTGTCTCTCCGTGTTTGAATACACCGAAATGAGTGGTTGGCGATGAAGATCCGGTTCGGGACCGACGGGTGGCGGGGGGTGATCGCCCGGGATTTCACGTTCGAGAACGTGCGACGGGTGGCCGCGGCCGTGGCCTCGTACCTCGAGGCCGAGGGCCTGGCCGGTCGGGGCGTGGCCGTGGGGTTCGACCGGCGGTTCCTCTCCGGTGCCTTCGCCGAGGAGGCGGCCGGGGTGCTGGCCGCCCGGGGGATCCGGGTGTGGGTGGCGCCGACACCCGTGCCGACGCCCGTTGTCTCCTGGGCCGTGCGGCACCGGGGGCTCGGCGGGGGGCTCATGATCACCGCGAGCCACAACCCCCCCGAGTGGAACGGGGTGAAGTTCAAGGAGCACCTGGGGTGCGCGGCCCGGTCGGCCACCAGCGCAAAGATCGAGGCCGCCTTGGCCCGGATCGAGGGGCCCGTGGACTACATCGGTCCGGCCGAGGCCCGGCGCCGGGGCCTGTGGGAGCCCCTGGAGGTCTGGGACGCCTACCGGGAGGCCGTGTGGGGCTTCGTGGATCGGGAGGCGATCCGCCGGGCCGGGCTCACGGTGGTGCTTGACGCGATGCACGGCTGCGCCCACCCCTGGCTCCCGATGCTCCTCGAGGAGGCGGGGTGCGAGGTCGAGGTGCTTCGGGCCGAGGAAAACCCGGGCTTCGGCGGCGTGGCGCCCGAACCCCTGGAGGATCGGCTCGGGGACCTGGCGGGGCGGGTGCGGGAGCGGGGCGGGGCCCTGGGGCTCGCCAACGACGGCGACGCCGACCGGATCGGGGCGGTGGACGAGCGGGGCCGGTATTTTTCGACCCAGCGGATCTTCGCCCTGATCCTCCACCACCTCCTGGAGGAAAGGGGGCTTCGGGGCCGGGTCGTTCGGTCCGCCTCGGGCACCGTGATGGCCGACCTCCTGGCCCGGCGCCGGGGGCTCCCAGTGCTTGAAACCCCGATCGGGTTCAAGTTCATCGGCGAGGCGCTCCTAGAGCCCGGGACCCTGATCGGCGGGGAGGAGAGCGGGGGGATCGGGATCCCGGCCTTCGGGCCGGAGCGCGACGGGCTCCTAAACGCCCTCCTCCTCGCCGAGATCGTGGCCCGCCGGGGCCGGGGGCTTCGGGCGTGCCTGGAGGACGTGTTCGCCGAGACGGGCTACTTCGCCTACGATCGGGTGGACCTGCCGCTCGCCCCGGAGCGGGCCGGGGCGGTGCGGGAGGCGCTCGCCCGGTGGCCCGATCCGCCCGAGTTGGCCGGCCGGGCGGTGGTTCGGGTGTCGCGCACCGACGGGCTCCGGTTCGAGCGGGACGACGGCTCCTGGCTCCTGGTGCGACCGTCCGGCACCGAACCCAAGCTCCGGCTCTACGCCGAGGCCCGGGGCCGCGACGAGGTGGCCGCCCTCCTGGAGGCAGGCCGCCACCTGGTCGACGACCTCCCGGGCGCGGCGTGACGTTCCCCAGCGAGCGGCGGGACACCGCCCCCTGTCTTCTGTCCTCTGACTCCTGACCCCCGACATGGACACCATTCGCATCCGCGGCGCGCGCCAGCACAACCTCAAGAACCTGAACCTCGAGATCCCCCGGGGCCGGTTCGTGGTCATCACCGGCCCGTCGGGGTCGGGAAAATCGAGCCTGGCCTTCGACACGCTCTACGCCGAGGGCCAGCGCCGGTACGTGGAGAGCCTGTCGGCCTACGCCCGGCAGTTCCTCGAGCAGATGGAAAAGCCCGACGTGGACTCCATCGAGGGGCTCTCCCCGGCGATCTCCATCGAGCAGAAGACCACGAGCAAAAACCCCCGGTCCACCGTGGGCACCGTGACCGAGGTGTACGACTACCTGCGGGTGCTCTACGCCCGGGTCGGGGTGCCCCACTGCCCGGGCTGCGGCCGGGAGGTGGCGAGCCAGACCGTGACCCAGATGGTGGACCGGGTGCTGGGGCTCGGGGAGGGCACCCGGGTGGAGGTGCTCGCACCCGTGGTCCGGGGCCGCAAGGGGGAGCACCGGGCCCTCCTGGAAGACCTGCGGCGCTCGGGGTTCTTGCGGATCCGGGTGGACGGTGAACTGCGGGAACTGGAGGAGGAGATCGCCCTCGACAAGAACCGCAAGCACACCCTCGAGGTGGTGGTGGACCGGGTGGTGGTGAAGCCCGAGGCCCGAAGCCGCCTGGCCGAGGCCCTCGAGCTCGCCCTGGCCCGGGCCGAGGGCGTGGCCGTGGTGGAGACCCGGCCCCGGGAGGGGGAGCCCGAGCGGTTCTGGTTCTCGGAGCGGTTCGCGTGCCCCGACTGCGGGGTGTCCCTTCCGGAGCTCTCCCCCCGGTCGTTCTCGTTCAACTCCCCCCACGGGGCCTGCCCCGCCTGCGACGGGCTCGGCACCAAGCTCGCCGTGGTGCCGGAGCGGGTGGTGCCCGATCCGCGGAAGACCCTGGCCCAGGGGGCGGTGGCGCCGTGGGAGGGCCGAAACGGCGCGTTCTTTCGGCAGATGCTCCGGGCCCTCCAGGACCACCTGGGGCTCGACCTCGACACCCCCTGGCAGGACCTGCCCGAACGGGTCCGCCACGCCGTGCTCTGGGGAACCGGGGACCAGGCCGTGGATTTTCGGTTCGAGGGCAAGGACTCCACCTACCGGTTCCGGAAGCCCTTCGAGGGGGTGATCCCCCGGCTCGAGCGCCGGATCCGGGAGGCCAAGGACGGCGGCGACCTGGAGGATCTGGCGGAGTTCCTGGAGGCCCGGCCGTGCCCGGCCTGCGGGGGAGCGCGGCTCCGGCCCGAGAGCCGGGCCGTGACCGTGGGCGGGAAGGGCATCCACGAGGTCTGCGCCCTGAGCGTGGCCGGTGCCGAGCGGTTCTTCGCCGATCTGCGGCTTCCCGACCGGGAGGCCTCCATCGCCGAGCGGGTGCTCAAGGAGATCCGGGAGCGGCTCCGGTTCCTCCTGGACGTGGGGCTCGGCTATCTCACCCTGGACCGCCCGGCCGCCACCCTCTCCGGAGGGGAGAGCCAGCGGATCCGGCTCGCCACCCAGGTGGGCTCCCGGCTCACGGGGGTCCTCTACATCCTCGACGAGCCCACCATCGGGCTCCACCCCCGGGACAACGGCCGGCTCCTCCGGACCCTGCTGGAGCTCCGGGACCTCGGCAACACCGTGATCGTGGTGGAGCACGACGAGGACACGATCCGCGCGGCCGACCACGTGGTGGACATGGGCCCCGGGGCCGGCGAGCTCGGCGGTCAGGTGGTGGCCCAGGGCACCCCGGAGGAGGTGGCCGCCCATCCCGGGAGCCTCACCGGCGCCTACCTTTCGGGTCGGAGCGCCGTGCCGGTGCCGAAGCGCCGGGGCCCCAACGGGAAGGCCCTGCGGATCCGGGGGGCCCGGGGCAACAACCTCCGGAACCTGGACGTGGAGATCCCCCTGGGGCTCTTCGTCTGCGTCACCGGGGTGTCGGGCTCGGGCAAATCGACCCTGGTGGTCGACACCCTGTACCCGGCGCTCGCGGCGGCCCTCCACGGGGCCAAGCTGCGCCCCCTGGAGCACGACACCATCGAGGGGCTGGAGCACGTGGACAAGGTGGTGGACGTGGACCAGTCGCCCATCGGCCGGACCCCCCGGTCGAACCCGGCCACCTACACGGGGGTGTTCACCCCGATCCGGGATCTCTTCGCCCAGCTCCCCGAGGCCCAGGTGCGGGGGTACGGCAAGGGCCGGTTCTCGTTCAACGTGAAGGGCGGCCGGTGCGAGGCCTGCAAGGGCGACGGGCTGATCAAGATCGAGATGCACTTCCTGCCCGACGTGTACGTGACCTGCGAGGAGTGCGCCGGCCGTCGCTACAACCGGGAGACCCTGGAGGTCCGGTACAAGGGCGCCTCGATCGCCGACGTGCTGGAGATGACGGTGACCCAGGCCCGGGAGCTCTTCCGCAACGTGCCGGCGATCCGGGAGAAGCTCCAGACCCTGGAGGACGTGGGGCTGGGGTACATCCGGCTCGGGCAGTCGTCCACCACGCTTTCGGGCGGGGAGGCCCAGCGGGTGAAGCTCGCGAAGGAGCTCTCCCGCCGGGCCACGGGCCGCACCCTCTACATCCTCGACGAGCCCACCACCGGGCTCCATTTCGAGGACGTGCGTAAACTCCTCGAGGTGCTCCACCGGCTGGTGGACCAGGGGAACACGGTGCTCGTGATCGAACACAACCTCGACGTGGTGAAAACCGCCGACCACGTGATCGACCTCGGGCCCGAGGGCGGGGACGAGGGGGGCCGGGTGGTGGCCCGGGGGACGCCCGAGGAGGTGGCCGCCTGCCCGGAGTCCCACACCGGCCGGGCCCTCTCCCGGCTGCTGGGGGTTTCCCGTTGACCCCGGGCCCGCTCGCCTGATACTTTCGCGCGCCTCAAACTTCCGTTTCGCCCGATCAAGAAAAAGGAGGCCCCCATGTGGAAGCGACTCGCAGTGGCAGCGGTTTCGGTGTGCCTGGCGGCGCCCGCGTTTGCGGGCACCGTGAAGATCGGCCTCATGGCCCCGCTCACGGGCGCCTGGGCCAGCGAGGGCCAGGAGATGAAGCAGATCGTGGAGCTCCTGGCCGAGGAGCTCAACGCCAAGGGCGGGGTGAACGGCCAGACCGTCGAGGTGGTGGTGGAGGACGACGGCGGTGACCCCCGGACCGCCTCGCTCGCGGCCCAGCGGCTCTCGACCCAGGGCGTGGTGGCCGTGATCGGCACCTACGGCTCGTCGGTGACCGAGGCGAGCCAGGGCATCTACGACGAGGCCGAGATCCTCCAGGTGGCCAACGGGTCTACGGCGGTGCGGCTCACGGAAAAGGGTCTGAAGCTCTTCTTCCGCACCTGCCCCCGGGACGACGAGCAGGGCCGGGTGGCGGCCCAGACGATCCAGAAGCTCGGGTTCAAGAAGGTGGCCGTGCTCCACGACAACACGAGCTACGCCAAGGGGCTGGCCGAGGAGGCCAAGGGGCTCCTGGAGAAGGCCGGGGTGGAGATCGCGTTTTTCGACGCCCTGACCCCGGGCGAGCAGGACTACACCACGATCCTCACGAAGCTCAAGGCGGCCGGGCCCGAGGCGGTGTTCTTCACCGGATACTACCCGGAGGCCGGACTCCTGCTCCGGCAGAAGAAGGAGATGGGCTGGGACGTGCCGTTCATCGGGGGCGACGCCACGAACAACCCGGATCTGGTGAAGATCGCGGGCAAGGAGGCGGCCGCGGGGTTCTACTTCCTGAGCCCGCCGGTGCCGAGCGACCTGCCCTACGAGCGGGCGAAGGCGTTCCTGGCGGCCTACGAGAAGAAGTACGGGGGCGTGCCGGGCTCCATCTGGGCCGTGCTGGCGGGCGACGGGTTCCTGACGGTGACCACGGCCATCGAGGCCACGGGGTCCACCGACTCCAAGAAGCTCGCCGAGTACCTCCACAGCGGGAAGCCGTTCTCCGGGCTCACCGGCGAGATCGCGTTCAACGCCAAGGGCGACCGGGTGGGCGAGGTGTACAAGGTCTACCGGGTGGACGCCGAAGGCCGGTTCGTGCTGCAGCAGTAGGGACCGGGACGGGGACGCGCGCCGGGTTGCCGAGGGCGCGCCAAGGCCCCGCGGGACCGGGAGGCTCGCCCGGCCCAAGATGAGCGAAACCGTGGGACGGTCCGGCCGCCGAGGGCGGCCGGACCGTCCGTGAGCCCTTGGCCCGGTTCGGTCCGATCGATGCCCCGTGCGGGCGGAGGCGGTAGGGCATCCAAGCCTCCGAGCGTCCTCGCGTCCCCGCCGATACGCCACCTCTGGATCCCATGGAACAGTTCTTCCAGCAGTTCACCAACGGGCTCGCCGTGGGGGGGATCTACGCCCTGATCGCCCTCGGGTACACCATGGTGTACGGGGTGCTCAAGCTCATCAACTTCGCCCACGGCGACCTGTTCACCCTGGGGGCCTACCTGGGGCTCACCCTGATCACGTCCCTTGCGCTCCACGAGAGGGTGGGGGTGGCGGGCGGGGTGCTCCTTCTGGTCCTCATGGTGATGGGACTCGTGGCCGTGGTGGGGGGGCTTTTGGAGCGCACGGCCTACCGCCCGCTCCGGGAGTCGCCCCGGCTCTCGGCCGTGGTGAGCGCCCTCGGCGCCTCGATCTTCCTCCAGAACGCCATCATGCTGATCTACGGGGCCCGACTCCGGGTGTACCCCCAGGACATCCTGCCCCGGGTGGCCGTGGAGGTGTTCGGGGTGCCGGTGCCGCTCATGCGGATCCTCATCTTCGCGGCGTCGGTGGTGCTGATGGCGGTCCTCTACCTCTGGGTCCACAAGACCCGGATGGGAACGGCCATCCGGGCGGCCGCTATCGACCAGGGGGCGGCCCGGCTCATGGGCATCGACGTGGATCGGGTGATCCTGCTCGTGTTCCTCGTGGGGCCGGCCCTGGGGGGCGCCGCCGGCGTCATGGTGGGGCTCTACTACGGCCAGATCAGCTTCACCATGGGCTGGCTCTACGGGCTCAAGGCGTTCACTGCGGCGATCCTGGGGGGCATCGGCAACATCCCGGGCGCCATGCTGGGGGGGCTCCTCCTGGGCGTGATCGAGGCCCTGGGGGCGGCCTACATCTCCCTGGCGTGGAAGGACGCCATCGCGTTCCTGGTGCTGATTCTGATCCTGATCGTCCGGCCCACCGGGATCCTGGGTGAGCGGGTGGCGGAAAAGGTGTGATGACGCGGCGGACGAAACTCTGGGTCCTGGCCACGGCTGTGGGCCTCGCCCTGGCCCCGGCGGTGCTGAACGCCTACTGGGTCGACGTGCTCAACAGCGTCGGCCTCTACGGCCTCCTGGCCCTGTCGCTCAACGTGATCCTGGGCGACGCCGGCATGTACAACATGGGTCACGCGGCGTTCTACGCCGTGGGGGCCTACACCACGGCCATCCTGAACACCCGGTTCGGGGTGCCGATCCTGTGGACCCTGCCCCTGGCCGGGGCGGCGGCCGGGGTGTTCGCGGCGCTCGTGGCCCGGCCGGTGATCCACCTTCGCGGCGACTACCTCCTCATCGTGACCGTGGGGGTGGGGGAGATCCTGCGGATCGCCCTGGTGAACGATGTCTTCGGCCTGACCGGGGGCCCCAACGGGATCTTCGGCATCGCCCGGCCGGAGCTGTTCGGCTGGAAGATCCGAAAGCCCCACGAGTTCTTCTATCTCATCTGGGCCTTCGTGGCGCTTACGGTGTTCGTGTTCCACCGGCTTCAGCAGTCCCGGGTGGGCCGGGCTTGGAACTACCTCCGGGACGACCCGGTGGCCGCCGAGGGGAGCGGGATCCCCACGTCCCGGTACCGGCTCCTGGCGTTCGTGGTGGGCGCGGCCTGGGCGGGCATGGCGGGCACCCTGTACGCCTCGAAGATGACCATCATCTCGCCCCAATCCTTTAGCTTCTGGGAGTCGGTCGTGGTGTTCATGATCGTGATCCTGGGCGGCGCCGGGAACATGGCCGGCGTGCTCCTGGGGGCGTTTCTGATCGTGGGGCTGCCCGAGGCCTTCCGGGGGCTGGCGAGCGCCCGGATGCTCGTGTTCGGGCTCGTCATGATGGTCATGATGGTGGTGCGCACCCAGGGGCTCCTGCCCCCCCGGCCGCGCCGGTTCCGGCTCCCGGACGCCGCGGGGTAAGGGGGGGAGCCATGGCCCTGCTGGAGCTCGAAGGCGTCACCAAGACCTTTGGGGGCCTCGTGGCGGTGGACGAGGTGTCGTTCGCCGTGGACGAGGGGGCCATCGTGGGGCTCATCGGCCCCAACGGCGCGGGCAAGACCACCGTGTTCAACCTGATCACGGGCAACTACCGGCCCGACGGGGGCCGGATCCGGTTCGACGGCCGGGACATCACGGGGCGGCCCACGCACCGGATCGTCCACTGGGGCATCGCCCGGACGTTCCAGACGATCCGGCTGTTCCAGAAGATGACCGTGCTCGAGAACGTGCTGGCCGGCCGCCACTGCCGCACCCGGTCCGGCGTGTGCTCCGCCGTGCTCCGGACTCCGGCCCAGCGTAGGGAGGAGACCCGGGCCGTGGCCGACGCCATGGCGGCGCTTCGGTTCGTGGGGTTGGAGGCCCGGGCCGAGGACCTGGCCGGGAACCTCTCGTACGGGAACCAGCGGCTCCTGGAGATCGCCCGGGCGCTGGCCACCGAGCCCAAGCTCCTCGTGCTCGACGAGCCGGCCGGGGGCATGAACGAGCAGGAGACCCTGGCCCTGCTGGACCTGATCCGCCAGATCCGGAACCGGGGCGTCACGGTGCTCCTGATCGAACACGACATGGGCCTCGTCATGGAGGCCTGCGAGCGCCTCGTGGTGCTCGAGTACGGGAAGAAGATCGCCGAGGGCACCCCCGAGGAGGTCCAGGCGGACCCCAAGGTGATCGAGGCCTACCTGGGCACGGACTAGAAGGCGGCCATGGGAACCCTTCTGGAGATTCGGGACCTCAGGGTCCGGTACGGGAACATCGAGGCCCTCCACGGCGTGAGCCTCCGGGTGGACGAGGGGGAGATCGTCACCCTCCTGGGGGCGAACGGCGCCGGGAAGTCCACGACGCTCATGGCCGTGAGCGGGCTCGTGCGGGCCTCGGGCGGGTCGATCCGGTTCGACGGCCAGGAGTTGACCGGCCTCAAGGCCCACCGGCGGGTCGAGCTCGGGGTGGCGCAAAGCCCGGAGGGGCGCCGGGTGTTCGGCACCCTCACGGTCGAGGAGAACCTCGATCTCGGGGCGTTCCGCCGGCGGGACGCCGATGGGATCCGGAAGACCCGGGCCTGGATCTACGAGCTCTTCCCGGTGCTCGCCGAGCGGCGCCGGCAGCTCGCGGGAACCCTGAGCGGCGGGGAGCAGCAGATGCTCGCCATCGGCCGGGCCCTCATGGCCGAGCCGCGGCTCCTGCTCCTGGACGAGCCCAGCCTCGGGCTCGCGCCCCTTCTGGTCAAATCCATCTTCCAGACGATCGAGGAGATCAACCGGGCCGGGGTCACCGTGCTCCTGGTGGAGCAGAACGCCCGGGCGGCCCTGCGGCTCGCCCACCGGGGCTACGTGCTGGAGGTCGGGCGGATCACCCTGGAAGGAACGGCCACCGAGCTCCTGGAGAACCCCCAGGTCCAGCAGGCCTACCTGGGCGGCAAGCGCTAAGCTCCCCGGCCCCTTGGGTCCCTTGTGTCCCTGGGGTCCCTTTGTTGGGGGCGCGGAAAACCGTAGGCCTGGCCAGGGGTTCGCGGGAAAGGGCGAAAAAGCCCCGAGGGGGGTGTTGACAGGGGTTGGGGAGGGGGGTATAAAGCGCGCTCTCGCGGCGGGGGGGAGCGGGGCCGCGGGGCGGGGGGTGAAAAAAGG